>JBKQJQ010000105.1:0-6704 GCA_052147875.1 Solirubrobacteraceae bacterium
CCCTCCCAGGAGGCCGACGAGGCCCTGCGCCCGCCCTGTGGCCACGGCTGACCCTCGACATGCGGCTGTAGACGCCGGGCGATCTGTTGCAGCCTTGACCCTCGCACTTTATTGCGGTACATCGGACTCGCGATGTGAGCGCCGCAGCGCTAACAGCGGGCCTGCGCAGGAACCGTCACTGCGGCGCTCCGCCCGCACGGCTGGCCGCGCTCAGCGGGGACTATTGGGCCGCGTGGGCCTGGTTCAGACCGGTCACGGCATTATCAAGGTGGGCGACCAGAGCCCTCTGAGAGTTGACTATGCGTGTCGCCGTTTGCCGGTCGCCACGCAGCAGCGCTTGCTGCAACTGCTGACCCGCCGTCGCGAGCGCGGTGATCGCGCTGACGAGCTGAGCGTGCGCAGCGCTGTACGAGGAGGGCGGCGTGAGCTTGGCCAGGGCGTCCCGCGCTTTGACGAGAGCCGCGACGTGTGTCGTGAGGTCGGCCGTCTGAGGAACGCTTTCAAGCTCCAGAAGGGTTTCCCGGACCACCGGCCAGTACGAGTCGTGGGCCACGCCCGCCTGGTGCTGTGCGATCAAGTCGGGTGTGCTCGGCTTGAACGTGTCGATGCCCACGGCGTTGAGCGCCACTCTCGTGCCCGCGTGGACGACGCATCCCGTTTCCGAGGGGCGAAAGACGAATGGCAGCGGTGAATACCACGTGAACGTCCACGATTCGCTGACCGTGCCGCGGTCGGTGAGGCAGTCCTTGCGGTAGGCGTTCCCTCCGACCAGGACGAGAAGGAAGAACACCAAGAACGCCGCGGCGACCGCGAGCCCCGCGACGCCCGCCCCTACCCTCCGTAGAACCTCCATGGCGGCCGCGAGCCTACCGCGGCCGCCACAGCCGCGAGAGCCTAGCGCTCGATTCTGTCTCGTTTGCAACGTGCTTTGCGCCGAGGAGCGATCACACTTGCAACCGATTGAGCGGGCTCCGGAACGTCAGCCGTCTTGCATCGTGACGAGGTCGGCGAGGCGGAGCATTGCCGTCCTCCGGTCGGGTCCGTTTGCGCTCAGCATCACAACCTCGTCGGGAAAGACCACCGCCTCCTCGCCCAACGGCACAACTTCACCCGTGAGGGCGCTTGGGGACCGAAACTCAGCGAACGACTCGCCTCCGCGCTGCTCAACCACGAAACGCTCACCGCGCTCGACCGCTGCGCCCGTCAAGAAGCGGTGCAAGCCCTCCTCGCTCATCGAGTCGAAATGATGGGCCATGTCCCGAACCATACGGGTCCCCGCCGTCAACCACGGGTGGGGCGCCGTGGACCACGCCCGAGCCTCGACATGGGGCTCTAGTCCCCCTCACCTACGATTCGTAAGTTCGCACGACGGTTGTCTAGCGTCCTACCGTTCTTGTGTTCCACGATTGTCTCGGTGTCGTCAGGGTCGATACCCAAAATCATGCGGTGCATGTAGATCAGGCGCCCCCTATCGTCTTCCCTGACAGCGTAGACACCCTCGGAGCCCCGCTTCTCATCGGTCCTTCCCATTGCTCTGTCGCCCTCGCTCATCGCTCGGCCTCGTCGGCAGCCTTCCCCAGTAAGTGGGCCATCGTGCGGGCCTCCTCGGGGGTGAGGAGCCACTCGCGTCCGCTGTGCTGAAGGGATACGCCCGCCGCGTGCAGGTGCTCCACATCGGCAATCCGAACCCGGCCGTACGGCCCCAGCAGCTCCTCGGGCATCAGTGGCGCCCAAACCCTGATGGGACGAGCGCGCGGGTGCCAGCGCAGGCCGATCGAGTCTTGGAAGCTCATAGTCCGGCCTCCTCGGTCGCGGCGGCGGCGCAGGACAGCAGCCACGAGCCGACGATGCGGGCCTCGTCGGGGCGGAGGGCCGCCACGGAGCGCGAGCGCGCATCGCCCGACTCGTACTTGGTACTTGCGGCGCTCGCCTGGTTCTGCGCGTAGGCGATCAGCTTGGTTGAGCCGGAGAAGCTCGCCGAGGCTCCCGGAACCTGCGGGTCGATCGCCGCAAGCTTCGTTTGGGTGTCCACGCCGAGGCTCCCAAGCTGAGAGAGCATCGGGCTGCTGCGGCTGCCCATCACCGACACGACCGCGTTCAACCACGCCAACTCGCTCCCCATCGCCGCGCTCAAGTTGCTCGCGAACTGCCGATCACCGGAGCCAGGCTTCAGCGACCCGAGCGTCCCCTGGGCGGCCTGAACGGCGCCGATCGTGGTCTGCGCCGTCGTCTTTGCCAGGCCCGCTCCGCTGCTCGCCGACAGCGAAGCCAGCGCACTCGACAGCTGGTTGTTGTCCCGGATTACGGGCGTCAAAGCAACGCGTGCCTGGGTTGAGTACGACGCTCCACCACCCGCCTGGGTCGAGTGCGACGCTCCACTACCCAACAGCACGATCACCGCCACGGCAATGACCGCCACGACCGCTATGCCGACCGCCGCTCCGATCAGGAGCGGACGCCTGCCGCCGGTCGCCGCCGACCTCTGGCGCGGTGCCGTTGATGAGGGCGGCGGAAACCCCCGGTTCGCAGCCGGTGGCTCCGAACTCGCTGGCAGCGTGTGGCTGTCCACCGGAGCGCCAGCCCCACCGGTCGCGGCGATTCTCATCCGCGCGACTGTCGGCTCAACCTCGGGCGGAGCCACAGCCACCGCTCCCTCGGCGGTCTTGCCATTCCTCGTCGCGGCGACCTGCTCGGCACCCGTCGCGTTCTCGGTCACCGCCCCGCACTGGGGGCAGAACTTCGCCCCGTGCAACGCGGTCCCGCACTCCGTGCAAAACGCCTGTTCTGCGCTCATCACCGCGCTCCTTGTGAGCCTACCCTCGCGCCAACCGAATGTCCCCTCAGGCTGAACGTGTCGGACCACAACCACCACGGCAGGGATTTCGCCTCGCCTGGCGGACACCGGGACTTATCGTCCCTCAGACCGGACGCCCTGCCATCGGCTCTTGCTGCTGATCCGGCTGCCGGTCCCGACTGGTCGCGGCTCCGTAGAAGTGCGCGGCTGCCCCGAGCACGACCATCAGCCCGCCCACGGTCACGATCACCAACGGCGCGACGACCGCGCCCGCGCCAGCGCATGGGCGCCCACGTGCGCTTCGCTGGCATGTGCTGAGACTTACTGCCCGACAGCACAGTGGGCCGAGTGATCGAGCGGGGTGATGACCGGGGCGAGGGTAGATCCCGGAAAACGGGCCCATCGGACATCCATATCCGACGGGCCTGTTCCTGAGGTCTCCTCACCCGCGTTAGCTGCAGTCCAGTTCCCGGTCCGTGCCATACGAGCTAGGAGGCCCTCTCGACCCTTCACGCTAACCGTCGTCGCGGACGGCATCGATCCACGATGCCGCAAATTCGATGGTTTCGATCCCTGGAGGATCGCCCGGCTACCCTTGACGTTAGCCCCAGGCTCGTGCTCGCCGCTGTGGAGCACGAATCACCTGAGCGGTTAGGTGACGAGAGGGTCACCGCACGTGGCATGGCGCAGCGGGTTTATAGACCAACTTCCAAGGAGTCGGCGCATGCCTACCAGACCCCACCGTCCCGTCCCGCCCGAGCCGATCACGGCCCGCGGTCAGGTGATCCACTCGCCGCCGCCCGAGTCGACCACCTACTCGGTCGACATCGTCCAGTCGCCGCCGCCCGAACTGATCACGATTCGCGTTCACGAGGACCCGCCGCCGCCGTCAGAGCCGATCAGGCTCAAGATCGAGCGCACCGACTAAGAAGGTTCGCCGGGCGTCGCCGGGCTGGGCCTGTCGACGTGCGCTCGTCCGCAGCCCGGCGGTCCCTTCGCTGTCGCTCGCGCCAACTCGGGGCCCATCACCATCTCGTCGAGCACCAACGCCGCCGAAGTGGAGCGGACCGCACGTCTCGGGACCGCTGCTGTTCGTCAGCCCCTCTCAGGCGACGAACGCCACGCGGCCACCAGCGCGATCGACCCCGAAGCAGGGAGCGCGGTGCGCTGGCGTGGCCGCGCGCCTTAGACCATCCCTGGGGAAACCGGACCGCCCAGGCACAAAATCCGGGAAAAAATCCGGGAAAATCGGAAAGCGCCGCACACCCCCGCCGCGGGCTTTCGATTGGCGACCGCTCGGCAACAACGACGAATCCGCCGCCATTGCCGAGCCTGCCTCCCGCCATCGGCCGTGCCGTACTGAAATTCGCACGAGTCGCCGCAGTTCGAGCAAGGCCGCAAAGCCGTCGCCTCGTTGGTCATGCAGCCTTGTCCTCTCTGAGCAAGCGGTCCTGTTCCTGCGCCCAGCATGCGGCGCAGAACACCTCGGCCGCAATCGGCGCATTCCAATCCGGCGGTATGACGATCCGCGCCGCCGACGACTTCCCGCCGCACAGCAGGCAGCACCCCAGCCATCGCGCTATCCGCCGGGCAACCTCGTGCCGGTCCGGGCACGTCGGGCTCGCCGGTCATGGTCGCGGCCCCCGATGCTGGCCGTTGCGCGCCCAGGCCAGCAGCTCGTCCTCGCTGAATCTGACATATCGCCCCAACCGGATGTGCGGGACCCGATCGGCGCGGGCCTCCGCGAGCAGCCAGCTCGACGGAACGTTCAACAGCCGGGCCGCGCCCCTGGCATCAAGCAGCGACGGAACGCCACCCGGCACGCTAGGCTCGGTATCAACCGTCAACACGCCGCCCTCCTTCCTGGCTCGTGTTGCTGCGCCGGAGGGGCCGACCTCAGATGCGAAGTCTTGAGAGGACAGTGTCGGGTCATCGGCTCCTCCGGCCTTCTAATTGCGAAAAGTGTTGACTCGGTAACCATGTGACGGAGCCCTCTCGCCCCTGAGGCAACTCTGATGAGATGCTGAAGTCTGAGAGGACTCAGGCGATGAATAGCACCGGTCGCAGACAGCAAAAGGGCTGCAAAAACGACCATTATTCCGCGAGTGTCACTTTTCGCCTGCAAACAGCCACATTAGTGTCAACAACGTTCGCAGGACAGTGTCAACGGCGTTAGCGGAATGCAACAAAAGTAAGCATTGGGGTGACACCGCGCTCGCGCCGGACGCTCACCCCCGAAGCGGACGGCTATCCTCAGCCTGTAAAGGAAGCGGGGCCGCGACGCGCGAACGTCCGACCCCTGACCGCTCAGGAGGTAGCCATGAGCGATAGCGACATCATCCACGACCGGCCGACCATCGCGTTGAAAGCAGGCACGAACTTTGCGGCCGGGGCACCTTCCCCCAAAAATCTGCGAAAAAACCTGGGGCGTCCTACACCCCCGGCCCCGCCGATTTTGAAAGCCAACGGTTCCGCAACAGCGACGAATCGCACCGCGCGTCGCACCCACGGAACCGGCTCGATCATCGACCGGGGCGGCGTCTACTACGGCCAATGGCGCACCGGCGGCAGGCAGGTGATGCGCCGCCTCGGCCCCGTCCGCAAACCCGGCGCCAACACCGGCCTGACCAAGCGGATGGCGGAGGATCGGCTCCGGACGCTGCGCGGCGAACCCGCCGACACGATCGTCGAACGCGTCACCGTCACCGAGGCAGGCCGGGCACTGGTCGAGCATCTGGAGGCGATGGGCCGCAAGCCGTCCACCTTGCGGTCCTACCGAAGCGTTCTCGCCACCCAGATCGAACCGAGGCTCGGCGCCCAGGCCATCAGCCGCGTGGCGCCGGAGGATATCGACCGGTTCATCGCCGCCTGCCTCCACGACGGCCTGCAACCCAAAACGGTCAGCAACACGCTCGGGTTGCTGCACTCCGTGTTCGAGTACGCCGCTCGGCGCGGCTGGACGCGCGAGAACCCGTGCCAGCGGGTCGACAAACCCCGGCCCGTCGAGAGCGGCGACATTCGCTTCCTCGACGACAGCGAGGTTGAGGCGTTGCTGCGAGCCGTCCCCGACAGCGACTTCGGCCGGGTGCAGCGAGCGTTGTATTTGACGGCGGTGATGACCGGCATGCGCCAGGGCGAGCTGCTCGCGCTTCGCTGGATGGACGTGGACTGGGCCGCCCAGCGCATCCGCGTCCGACGGAACTACATACGCGGTGAGTTCGGCACCCCCAAGGCAAAACGCGGGTCGCGCGCCGTCCCCTTGGCCGACCGGCTCGCCGGAGAACTCGACCGGCACTATCAGCGAACCCCGTTCAAGGCCGACAGCGACCTCGTGTTCGCGAACCCGCACACCGGACGGCCGCTGAACGGGCACACGCTCCTCAGGAGCTACCAGCGGGCGTTGGAGCGCGCCGGTGTTCGCAAGGTCCGGTTTCACGACCTTCGACACACGTTCGGGACGCGGATGGCAGCGGCGGGCGTGCCGATGCGGGTGTTGCAGGAATGGATGGGCCACCGCGACTTCAAGACCACGCTCGTGTACGCCGATTACCAGCCCGGCACCGGCGAGGCTGACCTCGTGAACCGCGCATTCGGCGGCCAGCTCGTCGAAAACGGTGGCAAAACGGTGGCAAACCCGGCCAGCGACACCATGCCGGACACGTCCGAAGCATTGCAGTAGCAGGCATTCCAGGCCGTCAGGGTGAGGTGCGGCGGGTGGGACTCGAACCCACACGTCCCGAAGGACAGTGCCTTTTGAGGGCACCGCGTCAGCCGATTGCGCCACCGCCGCGCTCGGCGGCAGTTTAGTCCGCCGCGCCCCGGGCCACGACCGGCCACGACCCACGATCGGCTCACGTCCTGGGTAACGACCGACCGCCGGGGCCTCTAGCCCAGGATCAACCCGAGCAGC
>JBKQJQ010000106.1:0-3342 GCA_052147875.1 Solirubrobacteraceae bacterium
CCAGCGTCGACGTAGTGACGCACAGCCGCCAGCTCGGTGCCGGGCACAACGACCGCCAGGTCAGTCGTCCAGGCGCCTAGAAGAGCCTCGATCACGTGACACACAATCGGCCGATTGGCGACCTGCTCCATCGACGGCAAGCTGCGCCGTTGATCATGTGGCGGCGAAACGATCACGACGCTTTTCAGGCCCATCGCCGAAACAACGGGCTACGTGTCAGCTTTTCTTCCGCTGCCAGCCGCCGCGGGGTGGAAGGCCGGGCGAGCTTTGGCCGTTGTTACGACAAAACGGTTCAGCAGAGTGTCCTCCGGGGGCGACGCCGGTTAGGGACATTCAAGTCATGCGAGGGGACGCGCAGTGGTAGCTACCGCCGCTCTTTACAGCTATGAGGCTGAGACGCAGCCGATCGCGGTTGCCTTGGTCAACAACATGCCGGACGGTGCGTTCGTCGATACCGAGCAGCAGTTTCGTCGGGCGCTGTCATCGGGCCCGGACGGCGGCGCCGGCGTCGCGCTAGATCTCTACACGATCACCGAGATCGCACGATCGGAGACGACCGCCGCCGTGATCCGCTCCCGCTATCGGGGTCTGGACGAGCTCTGGGATAACCCCCCAGACGCATTGATCGTCACCGGAACGGAGCCCGTCGCGCCGCAGCTGAGAGATGAGCCGTATTGGCCCTACCTGGCGCAGCTGCTTGAGTGGGCCGCCGCCGCGGTGCCGACTGTCCTGCTCTCGTGCCTCGCGGCCCACGCCGGCTTCCTTCTGTTCGACGGCATAGAGCGGATCCAGCGTGCCAACAAGTGCGCAGGCGTATTTGACGGCAGCGTCAACCTCGGTGGCGATCCCCTCGCCGAGGGGCTGCCCGAGTTCGTCCGCGTTCCGCATTCGCGCTTCAACGAGATCCCCGAGGAGGCGGCGCTCGAGGCGGGTTACCGGATGGTGATCGGCTCCGGACCGTCGGATGCGGGCTGGGCGGTCGCGGCACGGGAGTGCGGGGCATCGCTCTTTGTGCTCTGTCAGGGACACCCGGAGTACTCCACCCTCAGCCTGCTGCGCGAGTACCGGCGCGATGTCCGCCGTCACCTGTCCGGTCGGGGAGCAGCTGAGTATCCGCGTCTGCCTGAGGGATATCTATCGGACGACGCAGTCGCGATCTTCGATGCATTCGCGCGACGAGCGAGGCAGTCGGCCGAGGACCCGCAAACGCTGTGGGAGCAGTTCCCGTACGATCAGGTCGCCGGTAGCGTCCAGAACACGTGGGCCGGCAGCTCGGCGACACTGTACGCGAACTGGTTGCGGGAGGCGCGCCGCGCGGCCGTTGTCCTCGCTTGATCCCGACCGAAATTTGCGCGACGAAACCCTAGCCATACACGGCGGATACACCGCCGATTCGACGCGTGCGGTCGCCGTTCCGATCTATCAGACGGTCGCGCACGACTTCACCGATGCCGACCACGCCGGCGCGATCATGGATCTGGAGATTCCCGGATTCCACTACAACCGCATCAACAACCCCACGGTCGACGTCCTGGAACGCCGCGTGACCGCGCTCGAGGATGGCGCTGCGGCAGTTGCGGTCAGCTCGGGGGCAGCTGCCGTCTCGATGTCGATCCTCAACATCGTCGGCGCAGGCGACAACTTCATCTCGGTTCCGCAGCTTTACGGGGCGACATACACCTATTTCGCCCACGTCCTTCCGCGGCTCGGCATCGAGGTCCGGTTTGCGCCCGATGACCGCCCAGAATCGATCGCCGAGCTGATCGACGACCGAACGAAAGCCGTCTTCTGCGAGACGGTCGGCAACCCGGCGGGTAACGTGATCGACCTTACGGCGGTCGCCGACCTCGTCCATGCCCGCGGCGTACCGATCATCGCCGATAACACCGTCGCCACGCCATTGCTGCTCAAACCGTTGAGGCACGGGGCTGACGTCGTGATCCACTCGCTAACGAAGTTCATCGGCGGCCACGGAACCACGCTGGGCGGCATCATCATCGACGGTGGCACGTTCCCCTGGGCCGAGCACTCGGAGCGCTTTCGGTGGCTGGCCGAGCCGGAGCCGGCGTTCCATGGAGTGCGCTACGCACACGAGTTCGGGGAGGCTCCGTATGTCACGCGCTGTCGCACGATTGGACTCCGCAACACTGGGGCCTCACTGTCCCCATTCAACGCGTTCTTGCACCTTCAAGGGCTCGAGACGCTCGCGGTGCGTCTGCCGCGCCATGAGTCCAACGCGCGGGTCGTCGCGGACTATCTGGCCAACGACCCGAGGATTACGTCGGTGAGCTTTTTGGGGTTGCCGAACAACCCTTACTACCACCTTGCCCAGCACTACCTCGGCGACCACGTTCCGTCGATCATGACCTTCACGGTCCGGGGCGGGCGTGACGCCGGGATCGCCGTGTTCAACAGCGTCAGTCTGTTCAAGCGGCTGCTCAATATGGGGGACGCCAAGTCGCTGATCACCCACCCGGCGTCGACTACTCATCGCCAGCTGCGCCCGGCCGAACTCGAGGCGGCCGGAATCACGCCCGACATGGTCCGGTTGTCGATCGGGCTCGAGCACCCGGACGACCTGATCGAGGATCTCGATCAGGCGCTGGCCGTCGCGTCCTGACCGTCCGACCTTACGGAGAGAGAGTCCGGGCCCTCAGGAGAGGATCCCGTCCACGCACGCGCCGACATCCTCGAACGCGCGGATCCGGCTCTTGGGCGAGGGGAGGTAGTTAGTGAAGTGCCGGATACCTTCGGTGAGCACGCCAAAGATCCACAGACTCTCCTGTGGGCTACCGTCGATGTCGATTGGGTGCGACTCGGGCGTCAGGTCGACGCTCCCGACCGTGATTTCGCCGTAGCGGAACTGGCTGACGCGACCGCGGTTGTACAGCTCGCTTAGCAGCTGCGAGGCGGAGCAGTCGACACGCGGCTCGCCCAGGCGACCGCGGATCACCAGGTCGACGTCGGCGACGTGCGGTTCCTCGAACACGGTGGACGAGATCCGCGTCCGCGGCTGCGCGGAGGCCGACCCGTCGTCAGCGGGACGTAAGGCTGGTGCCGGCCCGTACGGCATCCGCAGTAGCCCGGTCTCCATTAGGGCCAGCAACTGGCGGGAGCGCAGCGCTGGCGGTCCAGCGACGAGCCGGTGCAGGCGGCTGCGGATGTCCGCGTTAAAGTCGAGATAGGAGTCAAGTGAGAGGCCGCCTTGCTCGACCACCGACCGCATCGGGTCCCGGAAGATGCGGAACACCTCGGAGGCGGCCTCTCACTTGACTCCTATCTCGACTTTAACGCGGACATCCGCAGCCGCCTGCACCGGCTCGTCGCTGGACCGCCAGCGCT
>JBKQJQ010000107.1:0-5111 GCA_052147875.1 Solirubrobacteraceae bacterium
ACTCCTTGATCGTCTCACCGCCCGCGGGCACGGTGTAGGTGGGGCTCGTGCCGCTCATCAACTGGACCACGACGTCGTTGTAGGACGGGTCGTCCGCGTTCGTGAAGCACTGTCCCGGAGTGGAACCGCTTGGCTGTGCCGTGCTGCCGAGCGTCACGTCCGCGCGGGCGGCGCCGGCACAAGCGAACAGCAGGGTGATCGCCGCAAGGACCCCTGCACCGCTGCTGCGCATCTGACTCCTTTCGTTGGCCCCGCGTTCGTGCGCAGCCTATCCGCCCGCGCGCTCGGTTCCGACCACTGCCAGCGCCGCATCGTGAACCAGCCCGTTGGTCGCGATCCCGCTTCCTCCGTCGGCTCGTTCGATTCCGCCCAGGTCCGTGAACCGCCCGCCGGCCTCCTCGATGATCACCTTGAGTGCCGCGAGATCCCACAGCGACACGCTCGGGTCGAGTGCGATCTCGGCTGCGCCCTCGGCGACCAGCATGTATTGCCAGGAGTCCCCGACGCCACGGGTCCGCCAACACGCGCGCCCCAGCGCGATCAGCTGATCGAGTCGATCGACCTCGTCCCATTCCTGGATCCCGCTCCACGCGAGCTGCGCATCTGCAAGCGAGGCGATCCCCGAGACGCGGATCGGACGCCCGTCGGCAAACGCCCCCCCGCCGCGAGACCCCCACCACCGGCGCCCGAGCACCGGCATCGCGACAACCCCAAGCACGATCGCGCCGTCGAGCTCGAGCGCGATCAGCGTCGACCAGGTCGCCATCCCGCGCAAGTAGCTCTTCGTGCCATCGATCGGATCGATGATCCAGCGCCGCCGGCCGGCGCCCCCGGTGACGCCGTACTCCTCGCCAAGCACCGCATCGGACGGCCGCGCCGCCGCGATCCGCTCCCGGAGCGCCAGCTCGACCGCCCGGTCGGCGTCGGTCACCGGTGTCAGATCGGGTTTGGTCTCTACCGCGAGGTCGGTGGCCCCGAAGCGCTCGATCGTGATCGAGTCAGCGAGATCGGCGAGCGCGAGCGCGAGCGCGAGGTCCTCCTCGAGTGTCGGCACGACGCGGATCGTACGGGTAGATAGTCTCCGACGGCGATGAGTCCGGAACAGCTGCAGGACGAGTGCGTCGAGCTGCTGCAGACGCTGGTCCGCTTCAACACGGTCAACCCCCCGGGCAACGAGCGCGAGGCGATCGAGCACTTGGAGCGCTACGTCGCGCAGGCCGGGTTCGAGACTGAGATTCTGACCGCCGCTCCGGAGCGCGCGAACCTGGTCGCCGACCTGAGGGGCGAGCGGGAGGGACCGACGCTGTGCTTCCTGGGTCACGTCGACACCGTCCTGGCCGACGCCTCGGAGTGGCAGCATGACCCCTGGTCTGGCGACCTAGACGACGGTTTTCTGTGGGGCCGAGGCGCGCTCGACATGAAGTCGCAGGTCGCCGCCGAGGCGGTCGGCGCGGTGGCGTTGGCGCGCGCTGGGTGGCGTCCGACGCGCGGGACGCTGAAGCTCGTGTTCGTCGCCGACGAGGAGACCGGCGGCGATCACGGCGCCCACTGGCTGACCACCGAGCACGCCGACAAGGTCCGCTGCGACATGCTGCTCAACGAGGGCGCCGGCGATTCATTCCAGTACGGCGACCGCCGCTACTACGGGGTCTGCTGTGCCGAGAAGGGGATCTTCCGCTTCAACATCACCGCTCACGGTCAGGCGGGTCACGCCGCACTGCCGCGGACCGGCGACAACGCGCTGCTGAAGCTCGCTCCCGTGCTCGCCAAGCTCGCCGACCAACCCGAGTCGTTTGAGGTCACCGAGGCGCCGGCGGCGCTGCTGCGCGCGCTCGGCGAGGATCCCGACCAGGCCGGCGCGGCGATGGCGCAGCTGCAAGCCGCCGACCCGGGGCTGCGAACGATCGTCGAGCCGATGGTCGGGGTCACGCTGACGCCGACGATGGCGAGCGCGTCGAGCAAGATGAACGTGATTCCCTCGCGCGCCCAGATCCGCATCGACTGCCGGGTGCCGCCCGGCCTCGGCGAGGAGGCGGCGCGCAGACGGATCGAGCACGTCCTCGGCTCAGCCGTCGACGGACTGACGATCGAGTTCACCGAACGGGTCGTCGGCAACCAGTCGACGGTCGACAGCGAGCTGATGCGCGCGATCGGGCGCTGGGTGGAGCACAACGACCCCGGCGCGAGTGCAGTTCCGGTGATCCTCCCGGGCTTTTCAGACTCGCGCTGGTTCCGCGACGCGTTCCCGGACTGTGTCGCCTACGGGTTCTTCCCGCAGCGCCACCAGGGCCTACTTGAGACGACCCCGCTCGTGCACAGCGCTGACGAGCGGATCGACGTTCGCGATCTCGGCTTCGCGAGCGCGTTCTTCGCCGACATCGCGCGCGAGCTCCTCGGCTGACCACCGCCACTCGGGCCCCCGCGACCACGGCGGGCAGCGGTGCTCCCGACCACGGCGGGCAGCGGTGCTCCATCCGAGCGAGATTGACGGTTCCCGAGTTTGATCGCCGGTTTGGACGTGCCCGGTTCGGGGAACGATCAGGCCGGCTGACGCGGGCCTCTGGCCCTAGGCGGCCGCTCAGAAGACCCTGCAAGGCGCTTGCGCGGCTGTCAAGCGGTTTGGATCCCGACGGCGGGCCGGATCACTAGACCTAACAGAAGGGACAGGGGATGAGACGAACGAGGTTCGTTCTTACCGTCTCAATAGCTGCAGTGTGCGCGGCGGCGCTGATCGCGACCGTCGGATCGCAGGCAGCTAACGCCAGTTCTCCCGAGCGGGCGACTCTCGCCGGGACGGCGGCACCGAGCGCGGCGCGGACACATCACGTCGGTTCGGTCAGCAACACGAGCGCCGTGAACTTTGAGGTCGTATTGAAGCTGCGCGACGCGAGCGGCGCCCAGGCGCTGGTCCAGTCGATCAGCACGCCCGGTAGCGCCGACTACCGTCACTACCTGACTGCGGCGCAGTGGGAGAATCGCTTCTCGCCGACGACCGCGCAGGTAAACCAGGTCACAGCCTGGCTCAGGAGCGAGGGCTTGTCAGTCGGTGCCGTGTCCAAGGACCGGCTCACGATCGCCGCCTCGGGCACTGCGTCGCAGGTGGAGTCGGCGTTCGGCACCAGTCTCCAGAACTATCAGGTCGGCGGCCAGACCCTGCGGATGGCGACCAGCGACCTGTCCGTGCCGAGCTCGCTGTCAGGCATCGTCGAGGGTGCGATGGGCGTCAACCAGAACGTGGCCAAGGCTCAGAACGTTGGCAACCCAGATGTTCCAGGTTCGAGCCCCGGTGCAAGCGGGACGGTTGCCAAGTCGAACCAGTTCCCACCGGCGCCGGCGGCGTTTCTCCCCGCTCCTCCGTGCAGCGCGTACTACGGTGCCAGCTCGACGACCCTGAATCCGCCGTTCGGGCAGGGCTATCCGAACACGGTGCCGGATGTCGTCTGCGGCTACGTGCCGGGGCAGTTCCGGTCCGCCTACGGCGTCACCCCAGCCGCCACGGGCAAGGGCGTCACGGTCGCGATCATCGACGCGTACGGCTCATCGACGATCGTGCAGGATGCCACGAGGTACTTCAAGCAAAATGACCCCGGCAACCCGTTCTCGAAGGCCGGCTTCAAGCAGATCAACGCGACGCCGTTCGACGACCAATCGCTGTGCGGCGCGAGCGGCTGGCTTACCGAGCAGGCGATCGACGTCGAGGCAGTCCACGCGACCGCGCCCGACGCGCACATCCTCTACTACGGGGCGCAGGACTGCGTCAACGGGCTGTTCACGGCAGAGCAGAACGTGATCGACAACCGGCTGGCCGACGTGGTCACCAATTCATGGGGTGACGATGCGGGCGACCTGCTCGACGACGCCTCGACGAAGACGGCCTACGACGACCTGTTCCTGCTCGCGGACGCGACCGGGATGACGGTTCAGTTCTCATCCGGCGACGACGGTGACAACTTCGACCTGTTCGGCTTCTCCGCGCCCGACTATCCGACGGATAGCCCGTACGTGACCAGCGTCGGCGGCACCTCACTGATGATCGGTTCTAACGGACAGCGGATCGGCGAGCTCGGTTGGAATACGGGCCGCTCCTTCTTCTGCACCCCGAACATCCAAGCCGCGCTCGGCTGCACGATCGGCACCTGGACGGCCGCCTCCCCGGATGGCGGCAGCGGCGGGTACACGAGCTATTACTACGCGCAGCCGTTCTACCAGGCCGGCGTCGTGCCGCTCCCGCTGTCGGAGCGCAACTTCACGCCGCCGGCCAGGGTCGATCCGGACATCTCGCTCGATGCCGACCCGGGGACCGGCTTCCTGATCGGCCTGCACCAGACGCTGCCCGACGGAACGTCCCAGTACACCCAGACCCGCTACGGAGGTACCAGCCTGGCCTCGCCGTTGCTGGCCGGACTGGTCGCCGATGCGGACCAGGCCGCGGGCGTCGGTGTCGGATTCATCAACCCCGACATCTATCGGCTCCACGCCAACCCCTCGGCGATCCTCGACATCCTGCCCGAGCCGTATCTCGAGGGCAACTACCGCCAGGACTACGCGGGACCGGTCGGGCTCGGGCTCGGGTCGAGCGGATACGCGATCTCGTTCCGACAGCTGTACTACTCGGGTCTCGAGACGTACTGCGACGCGACCGGGAACTGCGCGAGCCGCCCGGAGACCCAATCGGCAGCGCCGGGCTACGACAGCCTGACCGGTCTCGGTTCGCCCGGGACCAACTTCATAGGGGCGCTGGCCGGCCACTAGCCGGTCGGCTGTCCCGCCGCCGCTACGCTCGTGCGCCGGACCGGACGTCCGGCGCCGAGCGCTGCGGCTTCAGTTCGTTGAGCATTGCCCGAACTCGACTGTGTCGCATACGGGTTCTCCCGCAGTGCCGCCAGGGCTTACTTGAGACGACCCCACTCGTGCGCAGCGCTGACGAGCGGATCGACGTCCGCGACGTCGACCTCGCGGGCGCCTTGTTCGCCGACATCGCGCCCGAGCTCCTCGGCTGACGGAAGCTCGCCGAGTTCACGCGTCGAGCGCGGCACCAGCGCCAGCAACAGCAGCACGAGCCCGATCGCGCTGCCGACCGCGAGCACGACGCGGGCGCCGAACGCCGACGC
>JBKQJQ010000108.1:0-14649 GCA_052147875.1 Solirubrobacteraceae bacterium
GGCTGGCCGACGGACGCGAGCAGCGGCTGGCCGACGGAGACGGCCCGGCCGCATTTCGGCGCCAGCTTTGCTGGCGCGACTTCTACGCCCACGTGCTCGGCCACTTTCCGGCCAATTCGCGCAGCGAATACCAGCAGCGCTATCGCGGCACGATCCGCTGGAGTCACGCTGAGCGGCGATTTGCCGCCTGGTGCGAGGGCCGCACGGGGTATCCGCTCGTCGATGCCGGGATGCGCCAGCTGCGCCGCGAGGGCTGGATGCACAACCGCGCCCGGCTTGTCGTCGGGTCGTTTCTGACCAAGGATCTCGGGATCGACTGGCGCTGGGGCGAGCGCTGGTTCATGCGCTGGCTGCTGGACGGCGACGAAGCGAGCAACAACGGCAACTGGCAGTGGATCGCCTCGGTCGGAGTAGATCCCCAGCCGGCGTTTCGCCGGATCTTCAATCCGGCGCGCCAGCAGCACCGGTTCGACCCGAGCGGCGCTTTCGTGCGGCGCTACGTGTCAGAGCTCGAGCGGGTCCCCGACGACCACTTGGCGGAGCCGTGGAAGATGCCTGCGGACGTCCAGGAGCGCGTCGGCTGCCGGATCGGCCGCGACTACCCGGCGCCGATCGTCGACCACGCGCAGGCACGTCGCGAGGCGCTCGAGCGCTACCGCGTCTGAGTCCGGCGCCTGGCCGGCAACGATCTCCGAAGAGATCTGAAAGAGCCTTGCAGATTGCCGTCGTAGTTGGTAAAACTGTGAAAGCGCCTTTCAGAAGGAGTGTAGATGCCCGAAGTTCGCCCCGTCCTGACTGACCCGGAGGTGCTCGAAGCGCTGGCGCACCCGGTCCGCCTGGACGTACTCAACTACCTGATGTCGATGGGCCCCGCGACCGCGTCGACATGCGCCCGTGCGGTCGGCGACACGCCGTCGAATTGCAGCTACCACCTGCGAACCCTCGCGCGCCACGGCCTCGTCGAATCGATCGCGTCGCCCGACGGACGCGAGCGCCCCTGGCGAGCGACGATCACCGGCTTCGACGTCGACCCAGAGGCCGAACCAGAGTCGCCCGAAGGACGTGGATTGGCGGCCCTGATGGCCGCATCGCTCGCGCTCGAGCAGCGGTCGCTGCGCGACTACCTCTCGCACCGTGACGCGGTCGCCGCGGAGTGGAGGGCGGCGGACCAATGGTCGGCCTACACGCTGCGCGTCACCCCGACCGAGCTGAGCCGGCTGGCCGCGCAGCTCGACGAGCTGATTCGCCCGCTGATCGCCGCCACCCGCGAGTCTGTGCCGAAGGGCGCCGAGCTCGTGCAGCTCGGCCTGTACGCGTTCCCCAGACAGGGTGCCCAGTGGAGCGGCCGGCAGCGCTGAGCCAACCCGACTTCAGGTCACTGTGGCTGGCCGGGATGATCTCCGATGCCGGCGACTGGATGCTGCTGGTCGCGCTGCCGATCGTCGTCTATGGCCTCACGGGGTCCGCGCTCGGCACCGCCGCGGCATTCGTCGCTGAACTGGCGCCGGGGATGCTGCTGGCACCGGTGGCCGGAGTCCTCGCCGACCGCGTCGACCGCCGCCTGCTGCTGCTTGCCGTAACGTCGCTGCAGGGGCTGTCGCTGTTGCCGCTGTTGTTCGTCCACGGCCGCGCCGGGCTCCCTCTGGTGTATGGCGTGATCGTGGTCCAGGCGGTGCTCGCGACCCTGTTCGAGCCGGCCAAGAACGCGCTGCTGCCAACGCTGGTTGCGCCGGTCCAGTACGTATCCGCCAATTCACTGGTGGCGCTGGGCACCGGGATCGGCAGGCTCGTCGGAGGGCCGCTGGGTGGACTGTTGCTGGCCACCGGTCGGCTGCACGCGATCGTCATCGCCGATGCACTCACGTTCGCCGTCGCCGGCTTGTTGATCGCGCGGCTGCCGGCGGGCCGGCGCCGACACCAGGCTCGGTCGCCGTCGGCCGGCTATCTGTCGGCGCTCCGCGGGCGTCAGATCCGCCGCGATCTCGTGATCGCCTTGATCGCCGGAGCCGCGCAAGGGATCTTCGTGGTCCTGTTCATTCTGTTCGTCGCCCGGCGGCTGCACGGGAGCGCGGGCGAGATCGGGCTGTTGCGCGGCGTGCAGGCAATTGGCGCGATCTGCGCGGGGCTCGTGCTCGGGTTGTCACGCCGCTCGCTGCCCGCCGGCTGGCTGACGGCGATCGGCGCGCTGTCGTTCGGGGCGCTCGACCTGTTGATCTGGAATGCGCCGGCGCTGACGACCGGCGTCGCGCTGTACGTGCTGCTGTTCGTCGCCGTCGGTGCCCCAGGGGTGGTGATGGAAACCGGACTTATCAGCTCGCTGCAGCTGTCGGGCACCGACGCCGAGCGCGGACGAGTGTTCGGTGCGCTGACCCTGGCCACCAACGCCGGACAGGCCGCCGGAATGCTTGCCGCCGGGTTGCTCACGGGGCCACTAGAACTGATGACGCTGCTCAACGCGCAGGGATGCCTGTACCTGCTGGCTGGCGCGGTCGCCTCCGCGGCGCTGGTGGGGCCGGTGCGTCTGGGTCGGCGGCGGCGCCTTGCGGCCAGGCCTGCCAGCCTGGGGCGATGAACCTTGAGCTCACCCGGCGGCTCGAAGCGGCCGCCGTGCAGGCCTGGCCCGCGACCGTCAGCCGTGTGGCACCGGGCGGCTGGCTGCTGAGGGCGACGCCAGGACTGGACCGCGGGCGGTCAAACAACGCGCTGACCCCGTGTCGAGCGCTTGACGACGCGGAGATCGCGCCCGCGATCGAGCTGGTCTGCGCGTTCTCGGACGAGTACTCGATCAGGCCCGGGATCCAGGTCAGCCCGGTCGAGCTCCACGACCCGCTGCAGGAGGCGCTGGACCGTCGCGGCTGGTCGCGGCAGTGGCCGACGGTGGTGATGACCGGCCCGGCGCGCCGTATCGCTGCCCGTCCCGCGCGGGTGTCGGCAGACGACCATGCATCCCCGGCCTGGCTGCGAGCCTGGGGGCGATGCGAGCCGGGCCGCGACCTCGACGCACACGCGAACACGGTGTTCGCACTACTGCGCGGGCGCGCCTGCTTCGCACGGATTGGCTCCGACGCCGTCGGGATCGGCGTCCGCGATGACCGGCTGGTCGGGATGTACTGCCTCGCCGTCGATCCGGCGCGTCGCCGTGAGGGGCTCGGGACCGCGATCGTGTCAGCGCTGCTCGAGCGGCTGGGCGCGGGCGTCGAGCTCGGCTATCTGCAGGTGGAGGAGACCAATGCCGCGGCGCGCGCCCTATACGGCAAGCTCGGCTTCGCCGTGCAATACCGCTACTGCCACCGGGTTGCTAGCGGCTCTTGCGCCGGCCGCGGACGACCCACTGCGGCACCGGCACAGGTGAAAGGTGGTTGAACGCCTGACCGGCCAGAAGCCTGGGCTCCAGCTTGATCACCAGCAGCCCGAGCTCACCACGCTCGGACTCGGTGAGCGTGCTCGGGCGACCGCGGGCCTTTCGCACGAGCGCGAACAGGCGGCGACGCTCGTCCGGCGAAAGCCGCAGCATATGGTCGCGGGCGAGCATTCCGACCTGTGCGATCGCCAGCAGCTTGAGGACCGGGAGCCGGCGCAGTCCCGGGACGTGCGACGCGGCGCTATCGATTGAGCGGGCTACGGGTCCAGGGCCCATGTTTCGAGTCTAGGACGCGTCAGGGCCAACCCGCGCCGGGCTCAGGCGCCTCGACAATCAGAATCTGCCCGGTCCGCAGCTCATCCTCGACCGCGTCCAACCCGCGCCACTCGCGGGCGACGATGAACAGTGTCGAGCCGACAGGACCTCCGAGCGCGCACGAGAAGCAACCACGGTCCAGCTCGACCTGGTCGAGCACCTCGCCGCCCTCGCGCACCCGCACGCACCGTTTGTTGGGCACGTCCGCATACCAGACGGCCCCCGACGCGTCGATGCAGATCCCGTCCGGCGCAGCCCCGCTGAGCTCGGCCCACACACGGCGGTTGAAGAGCGCGCCGTCGGCCCCGATTTCGAACGCGGTCAGCCGCGCCGCGTAGGACTCGGCGACGACCAGCGTCGAGTTGTCAGGCATGACCGCCATTCCGTTCGGGAACGCGATCCCGTCGGCCACCTGGCGCGCGACGCCGTCGGGTGTCACGAGTGCGATCACCCCGGGAGCGAACGGCTCTCCGGCCTTGAGGTCAAAGCCCCCGCCGTTGACATAAGCGTTCGCTCGGCCGTCGATCACGATCTCGTTCCAGCCCTTGTCTGAGATCGGCTTCAGGTCGGCGTAGGTCGAGAACGCCTGGTCGCGCTCAAGCTTCAGCAGCCGTCGCTCGGCCCCGGACACAATCAGGAGCTCGCCGCTCGGAAGCCAGTCGAGGCAGAACGGAAAGGAATGCACGCGCGCAACAACCTCTGACCGGCCGCGGAGATCAACGGCGATCAGCTCCTCGGCGGACCAGTCCGCGAACCACAGGCGGTCGTCGTGCCAGCGAGGTGACTCGCCGAACGCGATCCCGGTCATCAAGAGCTGCGGCTGATCCATCGGCGATCGTGGAATGCTAGCAAACTGGACGGTCTAGTTCCGGTACGATCGGAAGGTACGCTGCCATAGTGGGCTTCTTCCTCGTCACCACGGTCCATGGGCCCCGATGGGACGCATCGCGCGGGGTCCGAGAGCAGGATGCGTGGGACGCCCACGCGGCCTTCATGGACGGGCTCGTCGAAGACGGGCTCGTGATCCTCGGCGGTCCGATCGGCGACCGCGCGATGCTCGTCGTCGAGGCCGACAGCGAGCAGGAGATCGAGCAGCGCATGGAGTCCGACCCATGGAAGCCGATGGGGATTCTGCACGTCGGGGCGGTCGAGCCGTGGACGATCTGGCTCGACGGCCGAGCCACACCGGCAGAGCACTGACCGCTCTGATTGACTGCCGCACAGTCGAGCAACCGAAAGCGAGGAGAGCATGGGGGAGCCCACACCGCCTCAAGCCGCCGTCGAGCAGGATCCCGAGCCGGTCGCGGCCGAGCCCGCCGACGGCGATGATCAACTGGTCGAGGAGGACCTGCTGATCGAGGAGGTCTCGATCGACGGGATGTGCGGCGTCTATTAGCGCCACCACCCCTCGATGGCGACTGAGCTCGCCCAGCTGACATCGTCGGACCTTGAGCGGACCGGCATGGTCCCGCTGGTTCCGGTCGGCGCGACCGAGCAGCACGGGCCCCACCTCCCGCTCGGCACCGACACCGCGCTCGCGGTCGCGCTCGCCAACGCCGATCGCGAGCACGGCGAGGCGCTGCTCGAAGCCGCGACCGCGACGCTCGTCGCGCAGCTTGAGTCGGGGCGATGACCGGCGTTGCGATCGTGACCGGGGCCGCGCGCGGGATCGGAGCCGCGACCGTATCGGCGCTCGCGGCCGAAGGCTTCGAGGTGCTGGCCGTCGACGGCTGCGCGCAGGATCCGCGGCTGGCGTACCCACTCGCCACGCACGACGATCTCGAAGCGACGGTCCAGGCCGCCGGCGCCGGTGCCCACGCCGTGGTCGCGGACGCCACCGACGCCGACGCGCTGTCGGCCGTGGTCGCTCGCGCCGAGCGCGAACACGGTGGACTGGACGTGATTGTCGCTGCCGCGGGCGTGATCGCCGGCGGCGCGCCGCAGTGGGAGCTCCCGCTCGCGCAGGAGCAGGCGGTGATCGAAGTCTGCCTTGGCGGTGTCCTGACGGCGTCGCGGGTCGCGGTTCCGGCGTTACTACGCCGGCCGCAACCGCGGCACGGGCGGCTGATCGCGGTCGCCTCGACGGCCGCGACCCGGGGGCTGCCGATGCTGGCCGCGTACGGCGCGGCGAAGGCGGGTGTCACCGGCCTGATCCGTGGGTTGGCGGTCGAGCTGCGCGGCACCGGGATCACGGCCAATGCGGTCAGCCCGGGCTCGACGCGGACCGCGATGCTTGACCAGAGCGCGCTCATCTACGGCCTCGCGGGGGCCGAGGGGTTCGCCGCCCAGCAGCCGATTGAGCGCCTGCTCGAGCCCGCCGAGGTCGCGGCCGCGATCGCGTTCCTTGCCGGACCCGGCGCCAGCGGGATCACGGGAGCGGTGTTACCGGTCGATGGGGGCCTGTCAGTCTGAGCTTGTTTGCGCCCGCTGCCACCTCGATCTAGGCTCCGGGGCGCAACACGTCATCGGCGAACAGGAGAGGCTCAATGAAGACCAAGGCCGCAGTGCTCACCGGAGTCAAGCAGCCGTGGGAGATCATGGAGCTCGACCTCCGCGATCCGAAGGAGAACGAGGTCCTGATCCGCTACGTCGCCGCCGGCCTATGCCACTCCGACGAACACCTGATGACCGGTGACCTGCCGGTGCCGGTGCCGTACATCGGGGGCCACGAGGGCGCCGGGATCGTCGAGGCGGTTGGGCCGGGCACCAGCCGCGTGGCGGTCGGCGACCACGTCGTCTGTTCGTTCATCCCGTCGTGCGGTCACTGCCGGTGGTGCTCGAGCGGCCAGCAGAGCATTTGTGACCTCGGCGCGACGATCCTCGAGGGCTGCCTGCCCGACGGCAGCTATCCGTTCTCGCTTGACGGCAAGGGCGTCGGCGCGATGTGCATGCTCGGGACGTTCTCGCAGTACGCGGTGATCTCCGAGACCTCGGCGGTCAAGGTCGACGACGACCTGCCGCTCGAGATCGCCGTCCTGTGCGGTTGCGGTGTGCCGACCGGCTGGGGTTCGGCGGTCAACACGGGCAACACCCAGATCGGCGACACGGTGATCGTGTTCGGGATCGGCGGGATCGGCGCCAACGCGGTCCAGGGCGCGTCGCACGCCGGCGCCACTAACGTGATCGCGGTCGATCCGCTGGCCTTCAAGCGCGAATTCAGCCAGGAGATGGGCGCCACGCACGCGGTGCAGACCGGCGGCGAGGCGATCGAGCTGGCCAAGGAGCTGACGCGGGGCGTCGGCGCCGACGTCGCGATCGTGACCGTCGATGTCGTCAACGAGCAGGTCGTGCTCGAGGCCGTGATGTCGATCCGCAAGGGCGGCACGGTCGTCCTCACCGGCCTCGCACATCCGGAGGCGATGACCGTCCACCTGTCGGGCACGGACATGACGCTGTTCCGCAAGCGGGTGCAGGGGGCGCTGTTCGGCGACTGCAACCCGATGCAGGACATCAAGAAAATGCTCGAGCTGTACCGCGCGGGCAAGCTCAAGCTGGACGAGCTCGTTACGCGGCAGTACAAGCTCGAGGAAATCAACCAGGGCTACGACGACCTCAACGCGGGCAAGAACATCCGCGGCGTCGTGCTCCACGAGCACTGATCGAGCTGCTTGAGCTAGTCGAGCGCAAGGTCGTCGGCCTGCGCCGCGAGGCGGAGGTAGTCGCGGTCGCGCTCGACGAGGGCTGCCACGTCGTTCTCGATGGTCCTCCGGGGACCGGCAAGTCGACCCTGCTGCGCGCGATCGCCGCAGCATCGGGTCGCGGGATCGAGTTCGTCGAGGGCAACGCGGAGCTGACGCCGGCCCGGCTGATCGGACACCACGACCCCGCGCTCGTGCTCGCCGGCGGCTATCGCCCGGAAGCGTGGTCCGACGGACCGCTGGCGACCGCGATGCGCGATGGCTCGCTGCTGTACCTCGAGGAGCTCAACCGGATCCCGGAGGAGACGCTGAACGTCCTGATCACGGCGATGGCCGAGCGGGAGCTGGTCGTGCCGCGGCTGGGTCGGATCGCCGCGGCCGACGGTTTCTTGCTGGTCGCGGCGATGAATCCGTTTGACGCGATCGGCACCGCGCGAGTCAGCCAGGCGATCGCCGACCGGATCTGCCGGGTCTCGATCCCGTACCTCGACGAGGAAGGCGAGCGCGAGGTCGTCCGCCGGCAGGCGCGCGCCGATGGTCCGGAGGTCGAGATCGCGGTTGCTGTGACGCGCGGCACGCGGGCGCACGCTGCGATTCGCACGGGCTCCTCCGTGCGCGGAGCCATCGACATGGTCCGGCTGGCGCGCGGGCTCTCGCGGCTGCGTGAGCAGGGGCCGCTCGACCGCGACGGACTGCTGGATGCCGCGATCGCCGCATTGTCCGGGCGGATCAGGGTCCACGAGGACCAGGACCGCACGGCCGAGGAGGTGATCGCCGAGCTGCTCGACCGGGCTCTGACCCCGGATCCAGAGCCGGCGGAGGGGAGACCGGGCGCCCCGCCGGCCGGCAACCACCGGGACGGCGTGGCGCCCTGAGTCCCGCCGAAACGCGGCGGACCGTCGATCGGGAGGCGCGGCGGACCGTCGACCGTCAGCGCCTCGCCACGGCCCATCCGGGCTTTGCCGAGGTCTCGCCGCTCGTCGGGCAGCTGGACCTGGATGCGCTACAAGGGCAGCTCGCCCACGACGGCGACGCCGCGTTGGCGCTGCTTGCCGACCTCGCGGTCGCGACCGATCCTGCGCTTCGCCGCCAGGCGCGGCGACTCGCCGAGCAGCTGCTGCCAAGGCTGGGAAGGGTGGGGGTCCCGGTGCCACGTGGGACCAGACGGCTGGTCACGCAGGCCGGCGCGATTGACGGTGACCTCGACCTCGACCGGACCTTCGAGCGCAGCCAGGGCATGCGCCCCGGTGACGCGGACGAGCTCGTCACACGGCGGTTCGGAGCCGCCCCGCGCGCGGTCTGCCTGCTCGTTGACCGCAGCGGTTCGATGGGCGGGCACGCGGTCGCGCTGGCGTCCGTGGCCGCCGCGGCCGTGATCAGCGCCGCCGATCGCGGGCTGTGCTGCAGCGTGGTCGCGTTCGCGTCGGAGCCGCTAGTGCTGCTCGATTACGACGGGTCGCGGCCGGTGACCGCGGTGGTCGACGACCTGCTTTCGCTCCGCGGCCACGGCAGGACTGACCTCGCGCGAGCGCTCCGCGTCGCCGCCGAGCAGCTTGAGCATGTGCCGCCAGGCGGTCGAACGGCGCTGCTGCTGTCGGATGCGCTTCACACCAAGGGGGCCGATCCACGGGCTGCCGCCGGCACGCTCGACTGCCTCCACGTGCTGGGTACGAGCCTGGACAAGGACGCGATTGCGGCCGGCCAGGCGCTTGCCCGCCGTGGCCGCGGTCGGTTCCTGCCCGCCAGCACGCTCGCGGACCTGACCGTCTCGTTGCGGGACGTGCTCCGCTGAGTTGTCACAGGTAGGGTCGGCCCGCCGTCATCAGCAGCCAGGAACCTGGAGGTAGCGATGAAGATTGCAGTCATAGGGGCGACCGGGACGCTCGGCACGCTCGTCACGAGCGAGCTTAAGCGCCGCGGACACGAGGTCAGGGCGCTGAGCCGTAAGTCCCCCGACTATCCGGTCGACCTGCGCACCGGCGACGGCCTCGGCGAGGCGCTGGCGGGCTGCCAGGTCGTGGTCGACGCGAGCAACGACGCATCAGGTTCCTCGGAGGTACTCGTGGACGGCTGCAAACGCCTGCTCGCAGCCGAACAGCAGGCCGGCGTCGGTCACCACATCTGCGTCTCGATCGTCGGCTGCGACCGGATGCAGGTCGGCTATTACAAGGTCAAGCTGTGGCAGGAGGGCACCGTCGAGGAGGGTGGGGTGCCGTGGAGCATCGTCCGCGCGACCCAGTTTCACGAGCTGATCGCCGCGACGTTCGCACGGGCCTCGAGGCTCGGAGTGATGCCGGTGCCGCGCGCGCAGCTGCAGTCGGTCGCGTGCGCTGATGTCGCGGCCCAGATCACGCTTGTCGCCGAGGGCGAGCCGCTGGGTGGCCGGCGCGAGATCGCCGGACCGGAGGTGATCGACGCGCGCGTGCTCGCTCGCCAGTGGCGGTCCGGGGCCCACCGCCACGTGCTGCTGCTTCCGATTCTCCTGCCGGGGAGACTCGGCACGGCGCTGCGGTCCGGTCTGCTGACGGCGACCGAACCAGACGTGCTGGGTACAACGACCTTCGCCGACTGGCTCGCGGCGCAGCGGACGTGAGCACGGATTCCGCGGCTATCGTTTGACGTTCCCGATCGAGTTCCCAGCAGATGAGCTTTCGGCAGCCGCTCGCGTGCACGCTCACCCCCGTCGCCCTCCGGGAGCGAAAGGCGCTGATCTACGACCTGTTGCGCCGGGCGCTCGTCGACACTACGGGTGTTCCTGGCGGAGTCCGCGCGCGGTTTCGCGGCGGTGACGAGATCGAGCTGCAGCTGCGCGAGCTGGTGGGGCTCGAGGCGCAGTGCTGCAGCTTCCTCAACATGATCGTTGAACCGGGGCCGGAGGCGACCGTCCTCGAGGTCACCGGGCCTTCCGAGGCGCGAGAGCTGATCGACGAGCTGTTCGCCGGGGCCACGCCGACGCCGCCGGGTCCCTCATGCTGACCGCGTTTGGCGCCTGCGCGGTCACGTTCATGATGCTCATGTACGCGCTCGAGCGACGCGGCCGGGGGTTCATCCTCGCGTTCGCGGTCGGCTGCGCGCTGTCCAGCGCCTACGGGTTTCTCGCCGGTACGTGGCCGTTCGGGATCGTCGAGGCGCTCTGGTGCGTGATCGCACTGCACCGCTACCGCACGACCCGACCGCGACCGAGCGCTCAGTTGCCGGGATAGGGGCCGCCGGGGTACGGCCCGCCCGCCGGGTACTGGGGTGCTGTCGGGCTCGGCCCACCGGTCACCTGCAGCGCGTGCGGCACCAGCAAACCGGCGGCATCGGTGCTGTAGGTGACCTGGATCGCGTCGCCGATCTCCAGGCCGGCTATCAGGTTGCCGACCAGCGAGGTCGCCAGCGTCAGCGGCTGGCCGGCGCTGGTCTGGATCGTGACCGTGGACCCATTGGCCGCAATCGCCGTGACCGTGCCGCTGACAGTGGTCTGACCCGCGTACGTGATCGTGGATGCGACGATGCTCCCGGCCTTGGTCTCGGCGTAGCTGACGTGAACGCTGTCGCCCACCTCGGCGCCGTATGCGACGCTCGTCTCAAAGGTGTAGCTCTGCCCGTAGGTCGTCTTATTCTTGAGCACCGCAGGGAGCACGTGATAGCGCCTGTAGGCCGAACTCCAGGCGTCGGGCGCGCCGTCGTTGAGCCATGTCGGACCGCCCTTGGGGTCGCCGCCGCCGCCGTCAGAGGTGCCGAAGAAGCGGCCGTTGATGTTCATGAAGATGTGCACGCCGGGATCGTCGTAGAGCGTCACCTCGGTCGGTGCGGTCCCGGCACCGCCGGCGATCAGCTTTTCATGCAGCAGCTGTCTGATCACGCCGGCGTCGTTGGGGACACCGCTCCCGGGCTGCCATAGGCCCGCACCGGCGAGCACGGCCGCAACCGATCCGGAGCAGTCGTAGCCGACCCGCTTGCCGTTGTAACCGGGTCCTCTGATGCCAATGCTCGCTACGCCCGCCTCGGCGTGCCCGCCTCCGTACACGTACGGGTAGTCGCGAGCTGCGATCGCGTTGGCGCTCGCGGTCATCGCGTTGATCACGCCGACCAGGCGGCCACCGGTCTGAACCGTCAGCGTCCCGGGATCGACGTAGGTGATCCGTCCGCTGATCGTCCCCTGGGCGGTGTGCGTCCGCGCTGCGAGCGCGGCGGTCGGCATCAAAGCGGCACAGGCGACGGCGGCGACGAAGGCGGGGAGACGTCTCATAGGCGACCTCACCGCCATCGGAGCCTGGTTCGTGAATCCTGAGCGTCAAGCCAAAAGCTGGACGTGCGTCCAGGCGTGGTGAGCGGTTCACCACAGAGCGGATCGTGCCCCGAGACCTTGTGGTAATGAGTGGTATTGGGCTACCTTTTTGGGAGATGTCGCTGATCGTCTACCTCGGCATCTTCGAGCTCTCCTACATCGGGATCGGCTTGATTGCCGGGCCGGCGATGGGCAGGCAAAGGCGGTCGCACTTCGGGGCGCGTGTGTCGCTTACGACGATTGGGCTGTTGACGGCCTTGATGCTGGTTGTGACCCAGAACGGGTTGCCCGAGACCGTTGCAATCCGGATCTGGATCGCGTTCACGGTGTTGGCGCTGGTCACGGCGCCATTTGCCTGGTACCGGAGCCCCAGCCGGTTCCCGGGTTCGTCGGATTCAGACGGTCCCGGAGGCCCCGGATCTGACCAGCCTCCTCCGCCGTCGCCCTCGCCGCGCGGCGAAGTCCCACTCCCGGATGCCGACCAGGCCCTCGCCCGGATACGCGATCACAACCGGCCGAGGCTGATCGACCAGACGCCGCGCCGGCCAGCGCGCGAGCCCGCGCGCACGCCGCGGAAGCCCGGCCGCACGTCCTAGCGCGCCGGGAGCGGCGGCGGGGCGGGTGTCAACCCGTGCCGCTGCATGACCCCGGCGATCGCGGCGATGTCCGGTGGTCCGCCGCCGACACCGATGAGCTCTGCCATGTCCTCGAAGTAGCCTGGCCCAAAGACGCCGGGGGTCGCGATCGCAAGAAACCTAGCGTCCGCTTCGCCTCGATTGTCGAACCCATGGACCTGGCCGCGCCGGATGCACATCGAGTCGCCGAGGCCGAGCTCGAGCAGCTCGCCGTCGACCATCCAGGTGCACGTACCCTCGAGCACATAGACCGTCTCCTCAAACCCGTCGTGACTGTGGGGCGCGGGGACCTTGGCTCCGGCCGGCACCAGGCACTCGAAGACGGTCACGCTGCCGCCCGAGTCGTCGGCCTCGACCAGAAAGTCGACCCGGATCGCGCCGAGCGGGATGCTTGCCTTCGTGCCCGTGTTCATGCTGAGCTCCTCGCTCGTAGGTAAAGCGACTTGACCATCGTAACGGAGTCCGGTAACATTGTCAAGTGACTTGACTAGTCGTCCTAAATATCCCCTCGGCCCACCGCTGATCGGTGCGCTGATGCGAATGCCGGTCGACGCGATCGTCGCTCGCATGCTCGCCGGTCTCCATAGCGCCGGGTTCACCGACCTGGTTGCGGCGCACATGGCCGTGCTGCGCTATCCGGGTGCGGAGGACCGGCGCCCGTCCGAGCTTGCGTCCGAGACTGGGATGAGCAAGCAGGCGATGAATTACCTGCTCGGCGAGATGGAGCGGCTCGGTTACCTGAGACGCGATGACGACCCCGACGATCATCGCTCGAAGCGGATTCATCTCACCGAGCGTGGCGATGCCGCGGGTCAAACCATGCGACAGACCGTCGCCGAGATCGAGGCCGAGCTTGCCGCTGAGCTGGGCGAGGCCCGGCTCGAGCAACTTAAACTGCTCCTGATCGAGCTCAACGGAACCGCGGTCGTTCGTCGACACCACCGGAACGGCGCGGCGGAGCGATGAGCGTCTGCCGGCTCTGAGACATTTCCATCAGATGCGACCGCCCGGGCGGCTGGGGTGAGTCGCACGGAGCGAGTATCACGAGTGAGAAGTACGCCGCGACCACGCCGTAGACCCGGAGCGCTGTGCGGGCGAGCAGGTATGTTGATGCGGACAAACAGCCCGGGAAGGAAAGCGTGGCCGTGCCGCTGAAGAGCGTCATCCTGATCATCTGGGGCGTGTTCTGGCTGTACTGGCTGATCGCGGCGGTTGGGGCCAAGGAGGGCACTCGCAGAAGGCGCTGGCGGATTCCTGGCCTGCTTCTGATCTTGGTTTTGATCATCGAGCGGGTCTTCGGACAGCACGGAGAGCCCGCACATAGCGTCGCCTTGCAGGTGGTTGGCATGATCGTGTTCCTGTCGGGCCTCGGCCTGGCGGTCTGGGCGCGGATCTACCTGGGCCGCAATTGGGGGATGCCGATGACGCGCAAGGCCGAGCCGGAGCTCGTGACCACCGGGCCGTACAAGTACGTCCGCCACCCGATCTACTCGGGACTTCTGCTGGGGGTCCTCGGGACGGCGCTGGCGGTCGACATCTATTGGCTGATCGCGCTCGTGCTCGGTGGGGCCTACTTCATCTACAGCGCCCGTGTCGAGGAAGGGCTGATGGAGTCGGCCTTCCCGACCACGTACGACGACTACAAGTCAAATACGAAGATGCTGATTCCGTTCGTGCTCTGACGACTCCACGCGATCGATGCGGCCAGTGCGCGGCAGACCAATCGACCTCGGTCGATCAGTTGAAATCGTCATAGGAGCGCGCCGGACGGCGCCCGCGGGCGCGACCCAGCTCAGACCCGAGCTCGGTTCGACCGCCTGCTGACGCCACGACGGCGGGCCGGTGGCCACCCGCGCGCTGCCGAGTTACGTCTCGCGCTCGGGCCGGCGGCTGTGATCGGGCGTCGCCCGCACCAGCTGAGGGTTCTTGTGGCCGAACGCGGTTCGTCGGGCAGCTGGGCTCCGCCGCCAGGATAACCGTGTGGTTAGGGCACCCTAACCTCTGTTACGCTGGCGGCGCGCATGCCTGCCGACAGCGTCTTCGCATCCAAGCTCAACGAGCAGATCGCCAACGAGTGTGCCGCTCACCAACCGTACGTCGCATGCGCGGTCTACTACGAAGCCGAGACGCTGCCACAGTTGGCCGGGTTCTTCTATCGCCAGGCGCTCGAGGAGCGGGGCCACGCGATGATGATGATCCAGTACCTGCTGGCCACCGGCGCGGATGTCACGACGCCCGGGATCACCGCCCCGCGCACTACATTCGCCGATGTCGTCGAGCCGGTGGCGCTCGCGCTTGCGCAGGAGCGCGAGGTGTCCGAGCAGATCAATGCGCTGGCCGCTACCGCTCGCGACGCCCGCGACTTCGCTGCCGAGCAGTTCGTTCAGTGGTTTATCGCCGAGCAGATCGAGGAGGTCGCGACGATGA
>JBKQJQ010000109.1:0-5307 GCA_052147875.1 Solirubrobacteraceae bacterium
CCCATACGGGACCAACACGCTGCTCGACAACGCTCAGGACCGCGGCGACGCCGAGCAGTACATCGACAGGCTCGTGTTCGCGCCCGCGACCCGCAGCTACTCGGCGCGCGCGTGGGTCTATCCGGCCGTCGGGACCTCGGACGCGGCCCTCGACCGCTTGGTGGGCCTCAGGAGCGCGGACACGTTCGATTCCTCGAGCCGTTTCCAGGACCAGCCCGTGTATCGCGCCTCGAGCGCCTTCGCGGCGGCCGGCGGCCCCGGCTGGGTGGGCGTCTACAGGCCCGGCGAGGCGCCGGACCCGTGGATCTCGTGGAGCACCCCGAAGCCAATCACGGTCACCCACCTGACGCTCGTCCCCTCGTCGCTGCCGGTCAGGCGCCCGACACTCGTTGAGCTCAGCTGGCCCGGCGGCTCGACGGCGCCGCTCAAGCCCGGCCCGGGTGGAGTGCTGACGTTGTTGGCTCCGGCCCGGGCGCGCGCGTTCAGGCTGACGATCCTCGACGCGAGCTTCCCGGCCGGCACCACCTCACGCGAGCGCCAGGCGGCGGCCGTCGGGATCGGGCACCTCGCGGTCCCGGGTCTTGCGCCGGTCACCGTCCCGCACAATGGCCCGCTCCGCGCCGGCTGCGGCAGCGTCGCGATCGATGTCGCCGGTCACCGGCTCGCGATGCGACCCGCCGGCACCGTCGGACAGCTCGACCGGGGGCTGCCACTCCCGGCCACCTCGTGCGGACCGCGGGCGACGATGCCCGCCGGCGTCCAGGAGATCCGTGCGCTTCCTGGCGTGTTCAGCGTCGACCTGCTTGAGCTGCGCTCGCCGGTCGCGCCGCCGGCTCAGGTCGGCGGCGGCGTGGTCACGAACCCCGGCACCGTCGGCACAAGCTCGCTGACCGGCGCCCGGGTCGCGCTGCGCGGCCCGTCGTGGCTGGTGTTGGGAGAGAGCTTTGACGCGGGCTGGCGGGCGACCTGCAACGGACGCTCGCTCGGGGCTCCGGCGACGATCGATGGCTACGCGAACGGCTGGCTGGCGCCGGGGAGCTGCCGCCGGGTCGCGTTCACCTTCGCGCCGCAGGCCGGAGTCAACGAGAGCTACGTGATCTCGGCCGTCGCGTGCGCGGCAATGCTGATCCTGCTGCTCGTGGGAGCTGTGCGGCGGCGGATCAGGCTGGTTGTTGGCGCGACGCTACCGGTCGCCGACCGCCTGCGGCGACCACTGTCGCTGCCGCGTGCGGCCGCGGTCGCGCTGGCGATCTCGATCATCGTCGGCGCGATCTTCGCCAAACGTGCGGGGGCGGTTGCGTTCCCGCTCGTGGCGCTTGTCCTGTGGCGCGGCTACGGAGCCGCCACTTTGACCTGGATCGCGGTCGGCCTGCTCGGGATCGTCGTGCCGCTCGTCTACCTGATCGTCTCGCCGCCCAACCAGGGCGGTTACAACTTCGACTACGCGGTCAAGCTGATCAGCGCACACTGGATCGGGGTCGCGGCGATCGTGCTGCTGGCGATCGCGGCCTGGCAGTCGATCGTCGCGCTGCGAGCCGCCGCCCGTGGCGGCCCGCCGTCACGGCCCCAGCGAGACGAACAGCACCCCCCGAGCCCGGTAGAGCAGGAAGTCGTAAGGAGCTGACCAGGCCTCGTCTGGCGTGACCTCACGCCAGTGGGCGCCGCTTCCGGTCCGCTTCAGGGCGCCGAGATACTCGATCGGCAACTCACGCAAGGCAGCGGCGAAGGACGGGTTGTAGCCGGCTGGGACCGTCAGCACGAGCCGCCCATCTCCGGCCAGCATCGAGCGCAGCGCCTGCACGGCCCGCATCGCCTTGTCCGGATCGCGCGGCTGCTCGTCCCAGCCGACGTGCTCGAGCGTCGAGACGGCGACGATCAGATCAAACCGGCCGAGGTCGTCGAGCTCGAGCGCGTCGCGGTTCAGAACCCCGGGCGCGCGCTCGTACTTGTCGACCACGAGGTGGTGCCCGTCGCGGTAGTGGCCGAGCACGTGTCCCACCTCGAGCACGCGCCCGCCGTCGCGACTATCGACCAGCGCGCCGATCACCGGCACCTCGACGGCCCGCTCGGTCAGCCAGGTGTGCTTGTAGCGGCCGAATAGGTAGGGGTAGCGGGTGCCCGCGAGCTCGAATTCGCCGCGTGAGCCGGCGACCGTCCACGGCAGGCCGAATAGCGCCTCGGCCCCCCAGCGCCCGAGCCGCCGCGCGACCGGTATGGCGCCCTGCTCGCGCGCCAGCCGCCGCGCTCGCTCGCCGAGCGGCTGCGGCACGTAGCCTGCCGGGTCGCTCACGCCGCCACCGTCCCGCGCCGCCTGCGTGCGAAGAGCGCGCTCCCCACCGTGGCCAGCAGCGCCAGCGCGGTCACGAGGCTGATGATCCACCCGATCGTCCAGCTCGCCGGCCGGTAGCTGTAGACGATCGTGTGCGATCCCGGGCCGATAACGACCCCACGCAGCAGGTAGTCGACGCGCTCGATCTTGGCCGGGTGGCCATCGACCGTAACCTGCCAGCCGGGGTAGTAGTTGTCGGTCAGGACCACGAGGCTGCGCCGCGGAGCGGTCGCTTCGATCTGCACCCGCTCGGCCTTGTAGGACACCAGCCGCGCGCTCCCCTGCGCCGGCGCGCTCGACGTCGCCTGCGGCAGACCGGCGATCGGCGACTCCGTGATCGCGACCGCGCGGCGATCGAAACCGGGCGCCATCACCGCTGCCAGGGCCGCGTCGCCGCCGTTGACAGTGTGCTGGCGATCGACAACGAACACGCGCGGCAGCGCCTGGTCGTTGGCGTACACGACGCCGTCTTTGCCCCGGTAGACGACGCGCAGCCCGGGCGCGCGCAGCGGCGCCACCTGCGCCTGCAGCGGCCCCACCAGCAGGTCCGACACGCTCAGCAGGTCGAGCGCTCGCAGCGAGGTCGGGGTCGCCTCCGCGAACTCCTCGGGCTGCGTGAAGTCGCCGACCCCCGGTGCCACGTATGTTCGCCACAGCGCATCGAAGCGCTTCTCGACCGGGAAGTCGTAACCGCGCGCGTCGTAGAGGCCGAAGTGCATCGCCAGGTCGGCAGGCAGCGGCTGGCTGAGTTGTGAGGTGCTGACGCCGATGAAGCGGTTGGGCCGCTGCGACTGCAGGTAGCGAATCGCGCCGGTCGTCGGCGGCACCGCCGTGCTGGTCGGGATCGCCGGGTTGAAGCCCATATTGGCGCGGAACAGGTCCGCCGCGACGAGCAGGATGATAAGCGCGACGAACAGGTCCGCCCGCAATCGCCTCGACCCCAGGTAGCCGAGCCGGGCGGCGATCAGCGCCAGCGCAGCGCCGGCCAGCGGAAGCCAGATCTCGAGCGAGCTGTCGCGCACGATCGCGCCGGTCACCGAGCCCTCGACGCCGACTCCCGGGGGCGGCAGCGGCGGGTGCACGAACCCCCACGCGACCTTCAACCCGGCGCCGAGCTCGCCGAGGTTCAGCGTACCGGCCAGCACGAGCCAGACGAACGGGACCAGGAACAAACCCGAGCACGCCGCCAGCACGATGCCGCGCCGCGGGACGGTGACCGCCCGCGCGAGGTCGTCGAGGCCGTAGCCCGCCAGCAGCGCCAGGCAGAGCAGGAAGTAGATCAGCAGCCGTTCGTTGTGCGCGGCGCTGAACCCCGGCAGCGAGCTGACGAACCCGAACACCGGCGGGATCCCGACCACCATGCAGACGCAGAACAGCGCGAACACGACCAGCGCGATCCGCTGTGCGCTGCGCCGCACGATCAGCGCCGTGGCCGCCAGCATCAGCGTCGCGGCTCCGGCGTACCAGCCGCGGACCTGCATGAACGCCTCGAGATCGACCTGCGTCGGCCGGCCCCAGTAGTCGTGCAGGAACAGCGCCCCGAGGTACTTTCGCGGCCAGTACCCCGCGGCGCTGCTCGAGCGCCGCGCGAGGTCGGCCGAGTTCAACAGGAACTCGGCGAACGGAACCAGCGCCAGCGCGGCCAACCCCGCGCCTGCCGCGAGCGCGATCACGAACGCGACCGCCGGGCGCCACAGCGCATGTAGCGACCGTCCGTACCGGAGCAACGCCCGGAAGACGAAGAACACGACCGTCACGAACATCAGGTGAAAGCTCGACTCGGGGTGTCCGCTCAAGTACTGCAGGCAGACGACCGCCGCCAGGCCCGCGACCGGTAATCGGCCTGGGCGCCGAATCACGAGCTCGGTCAGCGCCAGCGTCCAGCCGATGAACGCGTAGACGCTCGACAGCGGCCACGCCAGCCAGACGACGAAGAACGTCCCGAATGCGAACACGAGCCCGCTCAGCAGCGCGCCGCCGAACTCCAGCCCGAGCACCCGCGCCAGCACGTACACGCCGAGTGCGCCTAAGAACAGCTTCAGGATCGCCGCCACTGCCAGCGACTTCCAGAACGGCAGTACGTAGGACGGAATGCTGAAGACCGAGAAAACCGCCGACTGACCGTCGGCCAGCAGCGGCCGGCCGGCCATCAGGTACGGGTTCCAGAGCGGCACGTGTGGCAGCTGCGAGCGCGTGTACTGGAGCAGCGGCTGGAACACATTGGCCGAGTCGGCGAGCTCGAAGTTGGTCCCCAGGCCGGGAACGCTGGCAGGTTTGGTCGCGGCCCACGGGACCGCGCTCAGCAGTGAGTCCGAGCCAGACAGCGTCCGTCCCGGCAGCAGCCCCTGGCCGACCATCAGGAGCGATAGCACCGCGTAGAGCAGCGCCGCCGCGAGCGTCGGCCGCCGGCGCCAGAACGCGATCGCGCGCGAGCCGGCGCCGCTCGATCGGCGGCCGGACTGCGCGCTGACGGGCCGCGTGGCGTCGGTCTGCACGCCGGGAGGGTACCGACGCAAGTACGATTCCCGCCTCGCGTGGAGACCAGCGCAAACGTCCACCCGGCCAACCCCGGGCTTAACGGTGCCGCGGCGCCCGCCGGCGCCGACACGCGGCCGCTGGACCCCGCGGGCCCGGCGCTGAGGATTCTCGTGCTGGCCGACCGCGACTGGACGCACCCGCAGGGCGGAGGCACCGGCGCCAACGTCTACTCGAACATCATCCGCTGGGCGCAGTGGGGCCACCACGTCACGCTCGTGGCCGGCGAGTATCCCGGCTGCCTGCCGGTCGAGCAGATCACGCCGAACCTGGTCGTGCACCGGATGGGCGGCCGCGGGACCGTCTTTCCGCGCGCCGCCTGGGCGGTCATCCGTGGCCTCGGTCGCGACGCCGACGTCGTGTTCGAGGTGATCAACGGGATCGTGTTCCTGACCCCGCTGTGGCTGCGCAAGCCGACGGTGGCGCTCGTCAACCACCCGCAC
>JBKQJQ010000110.1:0-9987 GCA_052147875.1 Solirubrobacteraceae bacterium
TGGCCAGTTCGACAAGGCGCTCCACGTCTCGCCGTTCATGGGCATGGATCATCGCTACGAGGCCCGTGCGGATACGCCCGCCCAGACGCTGTCGGTCCACATCTCCTCGCGCCGCGCCGGTGTCACCGTGTTCGACGCGACGCTCGCGCTGCGCCGCCGGGCACTTACGCGGGCCTCGATGGCGAGGACCACCGTCCGGTACCCGCTCGCGACGTTGCGGGTGCTGGCGCTGATCTATGCGCATGCGCTGGGGCTGAAGCTCGCGGGGGTGCCCGTCCACCCCAAGCCGCAGGCGAAACGGGCATGAGCACCCCACTCGCCCGCCGGCTGGTGTCGATCCTGTTGCGGCGGATCACGGTCGGCAGCCTGCTCGTCGTGGAGGGCGACGAGCGGCGCGTCTACGGATCCGGGGCGCCCGCCGCGACCGTCTGGATCGACTCCCCGCGGACTTGGCCGAAGCTACTGCGTGGCAGCCGCGGGATGGCAGAGGCCTTTGCCCAAGGGCTCTGGGACTCGCCCGATTTGGTCGCCCTGATCAAACTCGCCGCGCGCAACGCCGCCGGCCTGGACCGGCTGCGCTGGTTGCTCGCGCCGGTGTGGTGGCCGCTGCAGCGTGCCAGCGCGCGGTTGCGCCGCAGCACCAAGCGCCGGCGCCGGCGCGACATCACCGCGCACTACGACCTGGGCAATGAGCTGTTCTCGCGGATGCTCGATCCCACGATGAGCTACTCGTGTGCAGTGTTCGAGCGAGAGGGGATGACGCTCGAGCAGGCGCAGGTCGCAAAGCTCGAGCGTGTCTGTGAGCGGCTCGAGCTCGGTCCAAGCGATCGCGTGCTCGAGATCGGAACGGGTTGGGGTGCGTTCGCGCTTCATGCGGCCGTGACCCGCGGTTGCCACGTGACCACCACAACGATCTCGCGCGAGCAGCACGATTACGCCGTCGAGCAGGTCCACAGCGCGGGACTGAGCGACAGGGTCACGGTGCTGATGGAGGACTACCGCGAGCTGCGTGGCCGCTACGACAAGCTTGTCTCGATCGAGATGATCGAGGCGGTCGGATGGCAGCACTTCGGCACCTTCTTCGCCAAGTGCTCCGAGCTGCTGGCTTCCGACGGCGCGATGCTGCTGCAGGCAATCACGATCGACGATCGGGCCTACGAGGTCGAGAAGGCATCGAAGTCGTTCATCAACACCCACATCTTCCCTGGCGGATGTCTGCCCTCGCTGGAGGTGATAGCGCGCAACGTGGCCCGGCGAACTGACATGCAAGCGGTGGGGCTCTGGGACCTGACGCCGCACTATGTCGAGACGCTACGGCGCTGGCGCAAGACGTTCGCCGCCCACGCGCCCGCGCTCGCGGAGTTGGGCTATGACGAGCGCTTCCGCCGGCTCTGGACGCTCTACCTTGCCTATTGCCAGGCCGGCTTCGCGGCGCGGCGGATCTGCGACGTCCAGATGCTGCTGATCAAGCCCCGGTCCCGGATCAGTCACGCACGTACCGGACAGGCTCTGGCCACAGCCAGCAGCCTGAACTTTCGCTGAACGCATGATCACTTCGCTGCTCGACGATGTCATCGACCGCACCGTGATTGCCGGCTATACGAAAATCGGCTACCGGGTCCGAAGCCGGGGGTGGAGCGCGTCTGAACTGCAGCGGATGGAAGACAAGGTGGTGCTGATCACCGGCGCGAGTTCGGGGCTCGGGCTGGCCGCCGCTGAGGGCTTTGCACGTCTTGGCGCCACGGTCTGGCTCGTCGTCCGCCGGCCTGAGCGCGGCGAGCAGGCGCGCACGAGGATCGTCGAGCGGTCCGGTAACGGTGACGTGCATGTGGAGGTATGCGATCTCAGCGAGCTCGAGTCGGTCCGGCAGTTCGCTGGACGCTTTCGAGATCAGGTCTCGCGCCTCGATGTGCTGGTCAACAACGCCGGCGTCATGACCGAGGCGCGCGGTGTTTCGGCCGACGGCATTGAGCTCACGCTCGCGACCAATGTCATCGGCCCGTTCCTGCTGACGAACCTGCTGATCCCACTGCTCCAGGACAGCGCCCCGGCGCGGATCATCAACGTGTCCTCTGGCGGCATGTACACGCAGAAGCTCAGGGTTGATGATCTCCAAAGCGAGCGGGGGCAGTTCGACGGGCCAAAGGTGTACGCGCGCACCAAGCGCGCACAGGTCATCCTCACCGAGCTCTGGGCAGAGCAGTTGGCCGGCGCCGGCGTCGTGGCCCACTCGATGCACCCGGGGTGGGCGGATACCCCCGGCGTGCGATCCTCGCTGCCTCGCTTCTACCAGCTGACACGACCGCTGCTGAGGACCACTGCGCAGGGCGCCGACACGATCGTCTGGCTCGGGGCCGCGGCCGAACCGGACCGCAGCTCCGGCCGGTTCTGGCACGACCGCCGACCGCGCCCCACGCACCGGCTGCGATGTACTCGGGAGACGCCGCAGGAGCGCGAGCGGCTCCTCGCCGAGTGCGTACGGCTCAGCGGTTTGCACGACGCGTCCGTTCTGACCACGTCGACTTCAACTCCAGAACGAGAATCTTGATGAAGCGATACCGAGCACCGGTCGAGGTGCAGCAACCCCGCGAGGACGTATCTACCTAGCTGAGCGAGTTCTTGACAACCAAGGAATGAGATCCGGGCGTGGGCGAGGCTAAGCGTCTGAACGCTCAACCGGTGGGCGAGAGAACTGATTTCCGACTCGTCGCCCGCCGCCCGCGCCGAGCACGGATGGGAACGCGACGAGTGGCCGGCGATCTACGACAAGGTGATGGCGGCGGACATCCTCGTGCTGCTCACACCGATCTGGCTGGGCGACAAATCTTCGGTCTGCACGTGGGGCATCGAGCGCGTATATGGCAATAGCCACCTGCTCAACGAAAACGGGCAGTGGTCCTACTACGGCCGTGTCGGTGGTTGCATCGTCACCGGAAACGAGGACGGAATCAAGCACTGCGCGATGAACATCCTCTACTCGATTCAGCACCTGGGCTATGTGATTCCACCGCAGGCCGACGCGGGGTGGATTGGCGAAGCAGGACCCGGGCCCAAGCTACCTCGACCCTGGCTCGGGCGGGCCCGAGAACGACTTCACCGCCCGCAACACCACGTTCATGACCTGGAACCTGTTGCAGGTCGCCGGGATGCTGAAGAACTCCCACGGCATTCCAGCTCACGGAAACCGGCCCGAGCTTTGGGCATCCGGCAACCGCTTCGACTATCAGAACCCCGAGCATCGCGTGTGAGAAAGCCAATTGCGCACGCGAGTAACTCGACGGGGTTCAAACGTGGATCGCCGGAGCCGCGTTGCACAAGGTTCGTGATTTGGTGTCCGGTCGTGCTGCGTTCATGAGTTGTTCACGACGGTCTTCTCGAGCACCGTGAGCTGGTTTGTCACGTGCGGTGCGGCGAGCGCGAGCAGGGCGTGCGCATTCGTGCATGCCGGGCACGTATCGAATACGCGCACGACGTCCGGGGCACCGGGGGCCGGATCGCTCTCGGCGACGGCGAACTTGCTTCCGTCGGAATTGAACGCCAGCGGCCACTGGTCGTCGGGGAAGGTGAGTACTCGCAGCACCTGGCCGGTGTGTGAGTCCCAGATCCGGACGGTGTGATCCAGGCTCGAGGTCGCGACGAGCGAACCATCAGGGCTGAAGGCTGCCCCTTCGAGACCCCGGGTGTCGCCGATCAGGTTCACGAGCTGGCGCCCGGTCGCGACGCTCCAGATCGTCGCTCGCGAGTCCCATGAGGACACCAAAAGCCGGGATCCGTCGGGGCTGAGGTCCGCGGCCGAGACCTCGCCACCCTCGTTCACCCTTCGGAGCAGCCGCCCGGTCTGGGCGTCCCAGACATCGGCGTACCCGCAGAAGTCGGCCCCGGCGATTCGGCGATCGTTACGACTGAACGCGAACGACTCTGGCGGCGAGCCGCATGGAGTATCGGCGCCCTGAAGCTGGACCGCCTTGCGGGTGGCGACTGACAGGATCACCGAGATCGGGCCGCTCAGCCTGGCTCCTTCCACGAACGCGACACGGGTGTCATTCCAGCTGAACGCCGCATCCTCGACGGGCCCGTAGGCCGCCGGAACCGTGGTGACGGACAGCTGCCGCACGATCCGGCCGGTGCGCGTGTCGAAGATCGTGTCTTGGCCCGTGCGAGGCAACACGGATTGCTTGGTGTCGATACCGAGCGCTAGGCGGCCGTCGCCGCTGAGCACGACCGCACCGGCACGCGGCAGCGTCCGCTGGACTGCAGGACCGCCGGCGGCTGGCGTTGAGAAGACGATCGGGCGCCCGAACGGCACGGTGTCGACCGTGTTGCCGTCGAAGGCGAGCTGCGCGGGAGTGCCGGGCAACGGCACCAGTTGGAACGACCGCTCAACGCCGACAGCGCGCCATATACGGGCGACGCCGTCGTCGGAGGCCGTCAGCACCGAGTCTCCATCGGGCGTGAACGCGATCGACGCGATTGCGGCGGTCGGCCCGTCGTAGGAGACCAGCTCTTGCTTGGTGGCGACAGACCACACGCTGGCCGTGCCATCCTCGGCGCCGATCGCGAGACGCGACCCGTCCGGACTGAACGCAAGCGCCGACACCTGCACCTGCGGGAGCGTCATCACGGTGGACTGCTTGCGCCACGTCGACGTGCTGTAGATCGATACCGCCGCGGCCGCGTCCTGTGCGGTCAACGGATATGCGACCGCCAGTTGTCTGCCATTGGGACTGACCGCGACGACCTCCGGCCACGAACTCCCTCGCTGCGGGGCAAGGATCCTGTGGACCAAGCGGCCAGTGGCAGCGTTATATACGTGGACGGAAGAATCCTCGCCGCCGACGAACACTAGCCGACCATCCGGGCTAAATGCCACGTTGCCGCCAAGCGGCGCCGTCAGCTCTGGCCGCGGGGTTACGCCATTCAAAGAACCGACAGCGAGTCCGCTGCCAGAGTCGGCCGCGAGTGTACGTCCGTCGGGGCTAAATGCCACCGAGCTGGCGCCTCCGAAGAGCGCGGCGCCTTCCCACGCGACTGCGGTCTCGGCCCGCGGGTTGATCACCCATACCTGGCTCGTCGCGGCGGCGAGCGCCTCACCGTCAGGGGAATACGCGAGCGAGTAGACCGGCGAGCCGAAGTTCTGGCTGCGCAGCACCCGTCCTGTGGCCGCGTCGATGATCCGCACCTGCCCGGTGCAGCTCCCCTCCGCGATCTGCCGGCCGTTGGGACTGATGACAGCTGACAGACATCCCCCGGAGTTGGCGATTGTCGGCAGAGCCCGCTCCAGCGGCGAGGCGTCGAGCGCAGCACGCAAAGCGAACAGCGACTGCGGCGTGGCCTTCTCGCGCACCGCTCGCATGCCGAGAATCAGGGAGATCTCGGGGTCGTTGGCCAGCTGCGCCTGGCTCTCGGCCGCCAGCGCCTGTGAGCGGGCGGCGATGCGCTCAGACACCGCCTGCCCGCGAGAGATCAGGGCAAAGATCAGCAGCCCGATCGAGAGCGCAGCGACCGCCACCGCTCCGCCCATCATCGCCCGTTGGCGCCGGGCCGCGGCCTCACGACTGGCGAGCAGGTACTCGCGCTGGAGCTGGGTCGGTGCGGGGTCGGCGTCCTCGGGCCGAGAGGCCAGCCATCCCTCGGCGGCCTTCAGCTCCGAGCCACGCACCAGGAAGCTCTTGTCTCGCCCTTCCGCGTCCCACTCCAACGCCTTGAGCAGCCATCGGGTGTGCGCCTTGACCGCGTCCAGATCGGTGTTCAGCGCGTTGAGCAGCCGCGCCAGCCCAGTGTCGAACTCGGTGTCGTCGGTGAACGGGATCCAGTTGCGATCGCGGATCTCGGCATGCAGCTCTGAATCGGAGACCGATTCGCGCAGCACTGGCACGATCCGTTTGTTCAGATCGCGCGCGTACTCGACCTCGTTCTCGCAATAGGCGGACTGCACCGATGCAGGCGTGATCACGAACAGGAACGCGTCCGAGCCCTCGATCGCATGCTTGATCGCCTCCTGGAACACCTCGGTGTCGGCGATCCCCTCGGTGTCCATCCAAACCTCCTTGCCCCGCTCCGATACTGAAGCAGCAAGGCGGGTCACGAACTCCGAATCACGCCGCGAGTACGAGACAAATACGTCAGACATGCCCCACCTCGCGACTCTATGCGGCTCTCGGTTGACCGTCAACAGTCGCGTTGCCGGTCGGCCGCGGAGGTGACCGGTACCGCACGCGTATGCCTAGAGTTCGTATGCCTTGACGGCTTCGATCGAACGCCTTGTGGACGAATCCGAGCGGCATCCCGCCGCGACGTGGCTGGCCGCGGTCAGGCGCGAAGAGCGGCGCGGCGAGCTGCTGTCTGCGGTCGACATCGCCGAGCGCGGATTGGAGCAGCATCCAGACGACGTCGCACTCAAGCACCGAGCGGTGCTCGCGCTCGCGCGGGCCGGCGCCACCGAGGAGGCGGGGAGGCGCTTTGACCGGTACGGGCTTGCGGGCAGCCGCGACGAGGAGGTCGCGGCGCTGCAGGCTCGCATCGCAAAGGACATCGCACTTGCATGCGAGGGCGGCGAGCGCCGGCGCCTTGCGTGCTCGGCAGCCGAGCTCTACGGCGCGATCTTCACGCGTACCGGTGGGTACTACCCGGCGATCAACGCGGCCACGATGTGGCTGATCGGCGGCGATCCAGCGCGAGCTCGCCGGCTAGCAGACACCGTCGTCGACGTCCTCGCAGCCAGTGACGAACGGTCGTACTGGGCCGCTGCCAGCGAGGCGGAGGCGCAGCTTTTGCGCGGTGAGGAGACGACCGCCGCCCGCGCACTCGAGCGCGCGGCGACGCTGCACGAGCGCGACTATGCGGCGCTCGCGACCACCCGCCGTCAGCTTCGGTTGATCTGTGACGTGCGGGGCATCGATCCGAGCATGCTGGCGAGACTGGCCGGCCCCGGTGTCGTTCACTTCTGCGGCCACCGGATCGGGGGACCGGAACCAGCCCGCTTTCCGCCAGCAGCGGAGCTGGCCGTCGCGGCGTGCATCAACGACGTCGTGGGGCGCGATATGCCGGGCTACGCGTACGGCTCGCTGGCAAGCGGCGCCGACATCCTCTGGGCCGAGGCACTCCTTGCCGCTGGAGCTGAGGTGCATGTCGTGCTCCCGTTCGCTCGCGTTGAATTCATCAAAGAATCGGTCGCCCCGTCCGGGCGCGAGTGGGTCGAACGCTTTGATCGCTGCGTTGACAAGGCGGCCTCGGTTCGGTTCGCCACCGATGACGCCTACCTCGGTGACGAGGTTCTGTTCCGGTACTGCAGCGAGCTGGCGATGGGCTTGGCCCTGCTACGGGCGCGATACCTGGATGCGGGCGTGCGGCAGCTGACCGTCTGGGATCGCGAGCCGGCCCACGGCGCTGCGGGCACGGCGATCGATGTCGCCGCCTGGCGGCGCCGCGGCGGCACCGTCACGCTGATTCGCCCCACGATCGATCCCCCGGTAGCCGAGGTCATTGGCCCGATCGACGACGGGAAGTCCCCGGACCCTGACGATCCAGTGAATCAGGGCGATGCGGCGCCGGATGGCGAGGCCGGGCAGCAGGCGCCACAGCGCGCGACCGACGAGCCCCGAATCGTCAGGGCGATGCTGTTTGCCGACGTGAAGGGCTTTTCGGTGCTCAACGACGAGCAGCTGCTCAGCTTCGCAAAGCGCGTGCTGGGTGCCTTCGCGATCGTTTTGGAAAGCCACCGCCGCGATATCTGGCACCGGAGAACCTGGGGCGATGCGGTCTTCGTGGTGCTTACTGATGCCGTGACCGCGGCATTGTGCGCACTCGATCTCCAGGACGCGATGGCTTCGGTCGATCTCGAGGCAGAGGGACTTCCGGGGCACCTGGCGCTTCGGCTCGGGGCCCATGTGGGCCCGGTCGTTCCGTGCCACGACCCGATCGTCAACGCGCCCGACTTCACCGGTTCGCACGTCAGCCGCACCGCTCGGATCGAGCCTGTCACGCCTCCGGGCGCCGTGTACGTCACCGAGCCGTTCGCCGCTGCGCTGGTTCTTGCCGGGCGTCGTGACCTCACGTGCGACTACGTGGGCCACATGCCGATGGCCAAGGACTACGGTCGCCTGCGGATGTATCGACTCAGACGCGTCGGATCGCGTTAGGGGGATCGCAATCCGTTGCCGGCGAGCGGCTCCTCGGAGCTCGCGCCTGCCACCCCGACTGCTAGGTAAGGCGGCCCGCCAGGGTCTTCGTCGGGCATTCATGTCGAGCTCGACTCCTGGTGTGCGCAGCTCGGGCACTCGCGCGGCGTCAGAATGCGGCGGTGTCCACGCCCACGCATGCAGGTGAGGTATTGGCGGACGCGCTGCGTAGCGAGGGCCGCCGCGTCCACTTTCGTCGCGGCCAGGCGTTGTTCACTGAGGGCGACCTCGCCGATCGTGTGTTCGTGATCGAGCGCGGCTGGGTGATGATCACGAGCATCGCTTCCGGTGGGCGGAGATCGTGCTCGGACTGCGCGGACCGGGCGAAGTGATCGGCGATCTGTCGGCGTTGGACGGCGCGCCGCGCTCGGCGACAGCACTCGCCGTGGGCGAGATGGAGGCGACGGTCGCGCCCGGCGCGGCGCTTACCCGTGCGCTGACCGATATAGCCACCGCGATGGAGCTGCTACGCCTGCTCGCGAACAGGCTGCGCGACGCCGACCGCAAGCGGCTGGAGTTCGCAGCCCTCGACACGCTCGGGCGGGTGGCGTTGCGGCTGGAGGAGCTCAGCGAACGCTTCGGCGAACACACCCCCGAAGGGATCGAGGTCGAACTTCCCCTCTCCCAGGAGCAGCTTGCGAGCTGGTGCGGTGCATCGCGCGAGGCGACCGTCAAGGCGCTGGCGGCGCTGCGCACGCTGGGTTGCATCGCCACGGGCAGGCGCAGCGTGCTGATTCGCGACATTGAGGCGCTCCGCAGGCACGCCTCCGGCGCCGTGTAGGGCCCGCCCGTTCCTAGCGCCAGATCAGTGCGTCAAACGACGCACGACTACCGCGTCAACCGGCGTGGGCGGGATGAGCGCGCGGCGCGACAGTACCGGCATCAGCCCGGACCACCTGACTCCAGGCCCACGGGAAACAAGGCCGCCAAGCGGCACACTCGAGGAGCAACGCCATGTCACCGCAGTTGCACTACGAGACGGCCCACACCCCCGACGACGAGACCGCCGCCCCGGTCCAAAATCACCGCGTCGCGACCACAGATCTCCTTCGCCGCTCGGGCAACTCTCGCATTAGCCAGGCGGTCGCCGTTCTCGGCGCCTGCCTCGCGGCCGCGACGGCCGTGACCGTCACCGGCGCGCACGCGAGTTCGCACGTCACGCAGGCGTCGCAGATGAATCGCGAGATCCGCGCGTTCGAGGCCAAGGGCTACGCGCCGGCCGCGTGCACACGCCAGGGGACGCTGATGCGCGATTCGCACACCGGTCGGTTCGTGACCGTACGGTGGTAGCGCAGCGACGACCTTGCCGCAACCGAGGGCTACGGCTGGGAAGCCGGGCACGGCCGGTCGAGTTGTGCCCCGCGTCCCTCAGATCTACGGTGAGCGCCAACGACCCCAAGTCGGTCTCGCGTCGGCGACGCCCGGATCGCGTGGTTGGCGCCGCCCGACCGCGCGGCGCAATCGGATTCGCCCGATCGCGCTAGGAGCGCTCGGACTCGAGGGCCAGCCCGAACGGGCTCCCCTCGGAGTCTCGACAGATCGACGTCCGCGACCCTGAATGGATCACGCTCCCGCCCAGTGCCGTAACCTGGCGCAGCGCCGCATCCATGTCGGCGATCTCGAAATAGGGCAGCGAGACCGTATCGCCGGGACCGGTGCCGCGCCTATGGATGCCGACGGCGGGATCCCCGGTGTGTGTCTGCCAGCCGCGGCCCTCGGCCTCGCGGCGCTCGGCCAGCTCGACGCCGAGCAGATCTGACCAGAACCGCCGCGCGCGGTCTGGATCATCGGCGGGGAACTCGATCAGGGC
>JBKQJQ010000111.1:0-5125 GCA_052147875.1 Solirubrobacteraceae bacterium
GCTCGTGGTCGACGACTGAAATGTCGGGCTTGTCGGGGGTCGGCCCACCACCTGGGTTCATGATCACCCACGAGTTGGAGAGCTTGATCATGCATGGGTTTTCCTCCAGCACGACCTGGCCGCCGAGAACCTCGGAGTAGAACGCGCGAGACCGAGCAACGTTCCGCACGGTGATGAACTGGGTGACGAGGAAACCCTCGCTTGGGGCCGGCAGGTTCTCGAAGTCGATTAATGGCCTGTGCTCGTTCACGGTTCTTCGCTCCTTAGATGCGTTCTACGACTGCGGCGGAAGCATGATCAGAGGCTACGCGGGCCGGTTCAGCCCTTACTCACCGAGCATCTGTTGCCTCTGGTCACGTAGACGCCCCGGCTCCTGCTCCCTCACGAACATCCGGCGCTCTCGGCCGTTCCTAAACCGCCGGGCAAGACATCTCCGCTGACCAGCAGCAGGGCGCCGACCTGCTTTCGCTAGTCGACGAGCATCTGCACATCGATCCCAATCGCGTTCCTTTGCGCAGAGTCCGCGCGTCGCGCCGGCACCGCTTTCGCCTGTTGAGCGGTCCCGACGCTCTCACGAGCGCTTCGGTGGCGACAAGATGGCCGCGTCGGCCGTGTTCTCCGGCTGCTTCGTGCCCTCCTCGGCAGGGCCGCGGGTCTCGAGTTCCATCTCGCCTCCGCCTGTAGGAGGTCTTCGCGCCCCGCGGCTCCAGCTCCTCTGGATCAGCGCAAGACCGCCTCTGATCGCTGTCCATCGCGGAGTTCTTGCTGATCGGGCCGCGGCTGAGCAGCCAATCGCGCGTCGGCGCGGCGTGAGCCTATGATGCGATGTCCGCCGTGACCTGGGAGATCGACTGATGCGACAGGGTCCCTGGACAGGCCGTTATCCGGCGGCCGCGGCCATGGTGATCTTCGCCCTGGTGCCGTACCTGGCGCTCTCGGCGGCACTGCAGCCGATCACCCCAATCATCGCCAGGGACCTGCATATGAGTCTCCAGGCGATGAGTCTCACCTCGGGCATGGCCAACGCCGGCTATGCCGTCGGGACGGTCCTGGCTGTGCTCTTGGCCCAGCATTTTCCCCAGCGTCGGATGTTGGTCCTCTATGCCGCGCTGCTGGTGCTCGGCTCGGTGCTCGCGGCGGCGGCTCCCGACGCTGGCTTCTTCATCGCTGGGCACGTTTTGCAGGGCCTGTGCACCAGCCTGCTACTGATCGCAGCCGTCCCCCCGCTCGTCGTCGCGTTTTCCATCTCGAAGCTGCGCTGGACGGCGATGATCCTGAACGTTTGCATCTTCGGAGCGGTCGCACTGGGACCGCTTGTGGGCGGCATCCAGGCGCAAGCCAACGGGTGGCGTCCATTGTTTTGGATCATCGCAGGCATCGCCGCGGCGGCGCTGGTGCTGTCGCTGCTGACCTTTCAGGACGCCCCGCCGGCTGACCGCAGCGCCACACGTAACCCTCTCCCCGTCGGATTGGCCGCCGCGGGCTGCGTGGCCCTGTTCTATGGCGCCTCGGAGCTGCTCACCCATTCGTTCCTTGACGCCGTGACGCTCGTGCCGCTGGCTGGTGGGCTCGCGTTGATCGTCGTTCTACTCGTGTACCAGTATCGCGCCAAGCGACCACTGCTGTGCATACGCCCGCTTGGCAGCACGCTCCCAGTGAGCGGGATCGTGGTCGCGATGTGCGCGGCGGCGAGTTCTATATCCGCGGTGGCGCTGGCCGCCGTCCTGCTCACAAACCAGTTCACTCCAGTGCACCTAGGGCTGCTTCAGTTCCCCGAGTTCATCGCAGCGCTGATCACCGCGGTCCTGCTCGGACTGGTCTTTCGGACCCGGGGTCTCCACTACCTCGTGCTCGGCGGCATGCTCTCGCTGATCGCCGGGATCCTGGTACTTCAGTCCCAGCTCCCACCCACGTCCCTACACATGGCGCTCGGCTCTGGACTAATCGGACTTGGCGTGGGGGGATCGGTGGCGCCCGCGCTGTTCATCGCCGGCTTCTCGCTGCGCAACAACGCCCTACAGCGCGTGTTCGCGATCATCGAGCTACTCCGGGCCGTCGCCGCATTCGCGGTCGCGCCGGTATTGGCGCATGTGGCCGCGACGGTCGGAGGCAGCCCGGCAGCCGGCACCCACACCGCGCTCTGGATCTGCTTCGGGATCGCGACCAGCGGCACGCTGGTCGCGGTCTCCCTTTACGCCCTGGGTCGTGTGCGCCCGCCGGCGCCGGCGCTGGAGGTATGGATGAGTGGTGAGGCCCCGGCTTGGTACTCGCCCCCGCTGCTGGACCGAATCCGTGACTCCTCCGGGGCAAGGGTTCTCACCGAGCCGCTCGCCTGTGACGCGGGCGGACAGTACGGCGGCCCGGGCGACCGGGACCCGGCTGTGACCGTGGCCGACCGCCCAGCTGGCGCAGTGAGATGAGTGCCGGCGACCTTGGCCCTGTGCTGTTCGCCTACGACGGCTCGGATCTGGCCAGGCTCGCGATCGAGGAGGCAGGCCATCAGCTTCAGCCGGGACGGGACGCCGTCGTGCTGACCGTGTGGCGTCCGTTCGGGGTTGGTTTCATCCCGCCGCCCGAGGTCGAGTTCGACGCAGCGGCAACCGACGAGGTCAGAAAAGCTGCCGAGGAAACCGCCGCGCAGGGAGCCTCGATGGCGCAAGCCGCGGGGTTCCGGGCCCAGAGTCTCGAGGTCAAGGAACCGACAACGTGGAAAGGGATCGCCCGCGTCGCCAACGACCGAGACGCGAGCCTGATCGTGCTCGGCTCCCACGGCAAGAGCGGTCTCTCAGGCATTTTCCTCGGCAGCGTGGCGGGCGCCGTCGCGGCGCACTCCGGGCGTACCGTGCTGATCGTGCACAGGCGCGCCTGAACCGCTTTCGCCCTCTCCCGTACCGGCCATCGCGCCGTAATTCGAGCCGGACGTGACGCTGTCGGCGTAATCTGCCCGTGGCGATGAGCGTCGGTTCAGACGCGATCACTTATGGCGGCCGGACCGCGTGGGCCCGGAACCTGGCGGCGCCTGTCCGCAGCTTTTTGAGCACTGAGACGGGCGGGGGGATGGTGATGCTCGGGGCTGCGATCGCGGCGCTGCTGTGGGCGAACTCTCCATGGTGGCGGTCCTACGAGTCCGTCTGGACGACGACGCTGGCGGTCCGAGTGGGGAGCGTGGGGATCGCGATGGATCTTCGCCACTGGGTCAACGAGGGTTTGATGACGTTGTTTTTCCTCGTCGTGGGTCTTGAGGCCAAGCGTCAGCTCGATCTCGGCGAGCTGCGCGAGCGGCGGCGGCTCGCGATTCCGGTGGTAGCGGCGATCGGCGGGATCACGGTGCCTGTCCTGATCTACCTGGCGTTCAACGCCGGCGGACCGGGCGCGCATGGCTGGGCGGCGGCGATGTCGACCGATACCGCGTTCGCGCTCGGCGCCGTGGCCTTGGTGACGCCAAGGACCGCGACCCGTATCCGTGTTTTCCTGCTGACGCTCGCGGTTGTCGATGATCTCGCGGCGCTGGTGGTGATCGCGACGGTCTACACAGGGCATGTCTCACTCGTGGCGCTGAGCATCGCCGGCGTGCTGTTCGTCGGACTGATCTTGTTGCGCTACGCGCCGTTCGGGCGGCGCGCAATCTCCGTCGGCCTCGCGGTTGCGATCTGGATCGCGATGTTCAAGTCCGGGATCGACCCGGTTATCTCCGGACTGGGGATCGGACTTGCGACCAGCGCGTACCCGCCCTCGCGCGAAGACCTCGAGCGGGCAATGGCGCTGACCGTATCCTTCCGCGAGCAACCGACGCCCGAGCTCGCGCGTTCGGCGCAGCAGAGCCTGCAGTCGGCGATCTCGCCCAACGAACGGCTCCAGTACGACCTGCACCCTTGGACGAGTTATGTGATCGTCCCGCTGTTCGCGCTGGCCAACGCCGGGATCCATCTGACCGCCAAGCTGATCAGCGACGCCATCGGCTCGCCGATCACGCTCGGAATCCTGATCGGGTACGTGGTCGGCAAGCCGATCGGCGTCTTCACCGGCTCCTGGATCGCGTCTCGCCCCGCTCTCCACGGACCCCGCGCTCTGATCAGCGGGCCGGTGCTCGTCGCGGCCGGCGCCTGTGCGGGGATCGGCTTCACGGTCTCGCTTCTGGTCTCAAGCCTCGCGTTCACAGGCGAGCGCCTCGATGAAGCGAGGCTGGGTGCGCTCGCCACCGTGCTGGTCGCACCGGCGGTCGCTTGGGTGGTGACTCGGGCGATCAATCGATTGCCGAGCGGCGTCCGAGCGCGGCAGATCGGGGGCACGGCCGATGACATCCTGGACCTAGTCGATGAGGTCGACCCTGATCGCGACCACATTCGTGGCCCTGACGACGCGCCGGTGACACTCGTCGAGTACGGCGACTTCGAGTGTTCTTACTGCGGCCACGCCGAGCGCGTGATTCGCGAACTGCTCGCTTCGCACGGCGACGACGTGCGCTACGTGTGGCGCCACCTACCACTCAACGACGTCCACCCCAGCGCGCAGCTAGCTGCCGAGGCCGCCGAGGCCGCCGCAGCCCAGAACAAGTTCTGGGAGATGTACGACACCCTGCTCGACCACCAGGGCGAGCTCACGCCGCGCGATCTCGCTCGTTACGCCGACGAGATTGGACTGGACGTCGAGCGCTTCCGCGGCGAGCTGAGGCGGCGCGAATACGCCCCACGCATAAGTGAGGACGTCGCAAGCGCTGACGAGAGCGGTGTCTCCGGCACCCCGACCTTCTTCATCAACGGCCGCCGACATTACGGCGTCTACGACATTGACGCCCTCACAGACGCGGTCCGAGCAGCCAAGACTAGAGCCCGCCAGCTCGCCCTCGTGGCCGCGCCGACTTAGGCCCACGCCCCGCCAGGCGATCGTCCGTGTTGTCGTGCCAGCGAGGGGGATGCGATCGTCCGCGAGAGTCCCAGTGACCGCTGGAGAAAGCAGGCATTTGATAGGGGAGTGTGGAGGCCGGATCTCGGGTTGTCACATCCTCGAGTCCCGCCGCGAAGTAGCCTGACGCGGGACCGCGTGATGCTCGCGACAGGAGGCTGAGCGATGGATAAGCCGGTGTTGTTCTGCCACGACGGGTCGGAGGGGTCAAGGACGGCGTTGA
>JBKQJQ010000112.1:0-2936 GCA_052147875.1 Solirubrobacteraceae bacterium
GATGTGGTCGATGCGGGCGTCCTGTGTTCCACGCTCGTCGAATAGCGCGCGGGTCGCGTCGACGATCTTGCGCTCGCGCGCGCGGCGTATAGAGGCGCGGGGTTTTCGGGTCGCGGCCACCCGCAAAACTGTAACCGATTGTCTAACCTTTGTTTACATGGGCATGCCGCTTGATCATCGCTCGGTTCGCCTGCACGGACGCGAGGTCGCGTACGTGACCGGCGGCGAGGGTCCGTCCATGCTGCTGATTCACGGGATCGGCGGCGACTGGCGGACATGGGAGCCCGTTCTCGATCGGCTCGCTCGCCACCACCGAGTCGTGGCGGTCGACTTACCGGGTCACGGCGGTTCGGCCAAGGGCGCGGGCGATTACTCGCTCGGCGCACTCGCCAGCACCCTGCGCGACCTCGGCGGCGCCCTGGGGATCGAGCGCGCGACTGTCGTCGGTCACTCGCTCGGGGGCGGGGTGGCGATGCAGTTCTCCTACCAGTTCCCCGAGCGCTGCGAGCGCCTGGTACTCGTCTCGAGTGGCGGCCTCGGCCCAGACGTCGGCCTCATCCTGCGCCTGGCCACCCTTCCCGGGAGCGAGCTCTTCCTGTCGGTGACCGCGCCGGCCGCTCGCTCGCTGATCGATCTCGCGGCGGGCGCCGGACGTGCGTTGCGCATTCGTCCAGCTGCCGACGCTGAGTTCTATGCACGCACATTTGCAGCGCTCGCCGATCCCGACACCCGCGCCGCATTCCTCGGCACTCTGCGCGGGGTCGTCGGGACGCGTGGGCAGCGCGTTGATGCACGGGACCGTCTCTACCTGGCCGAGCATATGCCGACGCTGATCGTCTGGGGTAAGGACGACGCCGTGCTGCCCGTCGAGCACGGGTACGCCGCTCAAGAGGCCATGCCTGGTAGCCGCCTTGAGATCTTCGAGGAGGCTGGCCATCTGCCCCAGCTCGACGACCCCAAGCGCTTCGTCCACGTCGTGCAGGACTTCGTGACGACGACCGACCCCTCGGCCTACTCCACCGAGCGCTGGACCGAGCTCCTACGCTCCCACGCAGAGCGCGCCGGAACCTGACCGGGCGCTGCGGGCCAGGGTTGATGCGTCATCGGCGACTCGCGCCGGTGATCAAATCGAGTCCGGGGGGAGCCATTGGTCGACACATAGCCGGCCCTCCAAGCTTCGCCGTCTGGAGCGGGCGAGGGTGACGCGCTGATCCGAGATACGTTCCAGCTCCGAGACAGACCGGCATCGACCGGCGAGACACGACCAGCAGCACGATTCAAGCGGGCTCGGCGAACGCGATCGCTCAGGGAACGACTATCCGCACGAGGACTCGTGCCGGGCGCGTGGGTGGTGCGAGAGAAAGAAAGTCGCGCGCCGGCCCCCGACGACGACAGAACGGGCACGTCAGCTCGTCGGTCAGCAACAGAAACCGGTCGCCGATTGCGATCGGCGCGTCGCAGCTAGCGCACGCCAAGCTCCCGACCCCAAGTAGCGTCGAGCGAATTGTCTGGCGCTGGGCTTCGTGCACCGTGGCGGCGCGTGCGCTGAACGCATAGTCATCAGGCGCTCGGCCGATCCCGCGAAGGAGACTCACGGGGACGAGTTTAGATCGCGGCTCGCATCGCCGACAGCGTTACCGCGTCAGGGTGGCGGTTGGGGCCGGTGGTGCAGGTGGTGCCAGCCGGCTCGCTCGAGAGAAACGACGGACCGCCAAAGGCAACCATGCCACCGAGAGCTACAACGATCAATCCGGACCCGACTGCACAGGACGCCGAGAATCATGGGGCCCAAGCCCAATCGCGCGAAGAGCATCGGCGCTATCAGCGCAATCGCGAGAGTGATGTACACCAGGATGATCATCGCTAAATCGCCTCCTTGATCACGTAACCGGTCCTTCGACGGTGGCGGCCGTTCGAGTGTGTCGCCCGGCGGTGTTGCAGTCGAGCTGCGCGGCAGCGCCTTAACGCAAGGCTCAGATGCGGACAGCCGACGAGCGTGGAGGCAATCGCAGGTGGTGGCCCCAGAGCGCGGGCAGCCTACTCAGCTCAGCGGTTGAGCGTGACCTTGGTCGAGCGCTTGATGGCGGTTCCGTGGCCGTTGCTCATCGTGACAAAGACCGTGAGCACGATCGTGCGATAGTCGGAAACCTTGCGTTTGGCGGACGACGAGAGCTTGAGTGTGATGGGATGGGTTCCGCGCGCAACCGCGCGAGAGCGAACGCGAAATAGGCTGATCACTGCTGGCTTGAGGTTGGCGCGGCGATGCGTTGCGGGCCTGTTCGTATGCGGGCTCGTGCGAGACGGGATGGTGATCTGGAAGCTGGCCGTGCCGCTCTGGTTGAGCGAAGTGGTGAGCCGCAGCCCGTGCTTCAAAACGTAAGCGATCTTCTGGTGCCTCGGGGCCGTGAGGTGTCCGGTTAGCGGTGGCGGCGGAGATTTGAGCGGAGGCGGACTGAGCGCGGATGTCGATCTAGCGGTCGCCGGGCTATCGACCGTCGCCGTCTGGCTGGTGGTGGCCGTCTGGCCGCCGTCGTTGGTCACGGTCAGGATGACCGTGTAGGTCCCGGGAGCGGCGAAGGCGTGACTGGGATCGGCGCCCGTGGCGGTGCTCCCGTCGCCGAAGTTCCAGCTGTAGTCGGTGATCGTGCCTTCGGGGTCGCTCGAGGCGCTGGCGTCGAAGTTCGCCGGCACGCCGAGCGTGGATGGGTTGGGCCAGGCCGTGAACGAAGCCGTGGGTGCAGCGTCGACAGTTACGGGGCCCGACGCGGTAGCGGTCAGGCCGAGGTCGTCGGTGGTGGTGAGCGTGACAGTGTAGAGGCCGGGGGAGGTGTAGGTGTGGCTGGTGGCGGGGGTGGGGCCGGTGTCGGTGGTGGTGCCGTCGCCGAAGTTCCAGCTGTAGTCCGTGATCGTGCCGCCGGCGTCGGGGGTGGAGGCGG
>JBKQJQ010000113.1:0-4308 GCA_052147875.1 Solirubrobacteraceae bacterium
TCGCGAACATCATCCGGTCGCCCTTCTTGGTCTTGATCGTCTTGGCCTGAGTGATCATGCCGCCAACCGTCACCCAATCGCCGTCGCGCCGCTTGGGAAGCTCCGTGAGCGTGCTGTCCGAGCGCGCCCGCAGCGCCGGCCCGACCTCCTTGAGCGGATGAGCCGAGATGAACAGCCCGATCGACTCCTTCTCGGCAACCAGCAGCTCGGTGCGGGTGAACTCCTCGCCAGGGATCGCCGCGTGGCTCGGCGCGCTGAACGCCGGCGCCGGCGATCCCGCCGCAGCGGCCGGCTCGAGGTCGAAGATCGATCCCTGTCCGATCAGCGCATCCTGCTGCGCCTTCTGACCCGCCGCCTGGGCCTGCTCGAGGACCGTCAGCATGCCCTTGCGGGTCGCGCCGGTCGAGCCGAACGCGCCGCATTTGATCAGCGCCTCGATCGCCTTCTTGTTGACGGCCCGGTTGTCGACGCGCTCGCAGAAGTCGAACAGGCTCGAGAACGGGCCGCCCTCGGTCCTCGCCTGCTTGATCGCCTCGACGGCTTGGAAGCCGACGCCCTTGACCGCGTCGAGGCCGAAACGGATGTTGCCGTCGACGACCACGAACTCGTGGTCTGAGAGGTTGACGTCCGGCGGCAGGATCTCGATCCCCATCTGCTCTGCCTGGGACGCGAAGAACGGCACCTTGTCCTTTGTGTCCATCACCGAGGAGATGAGCGCCGCCATGAACTCCGCCGGATAGTTGGCCTTCAGCCACGCGGTCCGGTACGCGATCAGGGCGTAACACGCCGAGTGGGACTTGTTGAACGAATAGTCGGCCGAGCGCTCGTTGGTCGTCCACAGCCACTCGGTCACCGACTGGGTAGTCCCCGATGCGCGACACCCGGCGAAGAACTCGGGCTTGAGCTTGGCCATCGCCTCGCGGTTCTTCTTGCCGATCGCCTTGCGCAGGTCGTCCGCCTTGGCGCCGCTGAAGCCCGCGATCTCCTTCGAGATCTGCATCGCCTGCTCCTGGTAGACGATCACGCCGTTGGTCGACTCCAGGATGTGCCGCAGCCGCTCGTCGGGATAGGTGACCGCCTCCGGGTTGTGCTTGCCCCGCGTGTAGGTCGGGATGTTCTCCATCGGTCCCGGGCGGTACAGGGCGTTGAGCGCGATCAGGTGCTCGAGTTCGCTTGGGCGGACCTTCTTGAGCGTCTCGCGCATCCCCTCAGACTCGAATTGGAACACCCCGATCGAGTCACCTCGGGCCATCATCTCGTAGGTTTTGGCGTCGTCGAGCGGCAGCGTGCTCATGTCCGGCCGGTCGCCGGTCGAGCGCTCGATGATGTCGAGCGCGTCCTCGATCACATCCAGGTTGCGCAAGCCGAGGAAGTCCATCTTCAGCAGGCCCAACTGCTCGACGGGCTTCATCGAGAACTGGGTCACGGTCCGGAACACGCGCTCGCCGTTCTCGTCCGCGCCGGCGTCGGCGATCTGAAGCGGGACGATGTCAGTCAGCGGACGGTCGGCGATCACGACCGCGGCGGCGTGGATCGAGGAGTTGCGCACGATCCCCTCGAGGCCTCTCGCGACATCGACGATCTGCTTGGCGGTCCCGTCGCGCTCGATCTCGGCGCGCAGCGGCTGGCCGGGTGCGAGGCATTCTTCAAAACTCGGGGCCCGGCCCATCACGGGGTCGGGGATCAGCTTGGCGAGCTTGTCGCCGATCGCGTATTCGTGCCCCAGCACCCGCGCAGCGTCGCGGGTCGCTGCGCGCGGGAACAACTTGCCGAAGGTCACGATCTGAGCGACCGACTCCTTACCGTACTTCCCGGTGACGTAACGGATCACGCGCTCGCGGCCGCGGACCGAGAAGTCGATGTCGATGTCCGGCATCGACACCCGCTCGGGATTCAGGAAGCGCTCGAACAGCAGGTCGTAGCCGAGCGGGTCCAGATCGGTGATCCGCAGGCAGTAGGCAACGATCGACCCGGCCGCCGATCCGCGCCCCGGGCCGACGGCGATCCCGGCCTCCTTCGCATACTTGACGAAGTCCCAGACGATCAGAAAGTAGGCGTTGAAGCCCATCCGGTCGATCACGCCGAGCTCGTACTCGGCGCGCTCCACCGCGTCGGCCGGCACTGGGTCCCCATAGCGGGCCCGCAGACCCTGCTCGACCTGCTGTCGCAGATACTCGCCCTCGTCGATCCCGTCTGGCGTCGGGTAGCGCGGGATCAGCTGGCGGCCGAGCTCGAGCTCGACGTCGCACCGTTCAGCGATCTCGATCGTCGACGCGAGCGCCTCGGGCCACTCGGCGAACGCTGCTGACATCTCATCGCTCGACCGCAGGTAGAACTCGTTTGTCTCAAAGCGGATCTTGGGCTGGCTGAGCACCGACTTGGTCTGCACGCAGAGCAGCGCAGCGTGGTGCTCGTAGTCCTCGCGCCTGAGGTAGTGGACGTCCCCGGTGCCGACGAGCGGCCGCCCGCACTCGCGCGCGATCGCGACGATCTGCTCGTTGCATGCGTCCTGCACTGCGAGTCCGTTCTTCTGCACCTCGAAGTAGACGTTGTCGGTCCCGAACGCGCCGATCAGCTCGTCGGCGTGTGCGCGGGCGAGATCGCGGTGGCCGTCGATCAGGTGCTGGCAGAAACGCGACTGCAGGCATCCGGTGAGCGCAATCACGCCCTCGCCGTGGGCCGCGAGCTGCTCCATGTCGACGCCCGGCTTGCCGCGGTGGTAGCCATCCAGGAAGCCGAGCGACGAGAGCTTGACCAGGTTGCGGTAGCCGGCCGCGTCGGCCGCCAGCAGCGTCAGGTGAAAGCGCTCGAAGCGGCCCGGGCCGCGGCGAGCGTGGGCTTCGACGACGTATACCTCGCAGCCGACGATCGGCTTGATCTGGTGCTTGCGGCAGGCCGTGTACAGCTCCACGGCACCGTTCATGACGCCGTGGTCCGTCAGCCCGAGCGCCGGCTGGCCGAACGACGCGGCGCGCGCCGCGAGCGCATCGATCTTGCACGCCCCGTCGAGCAGTGAGTACTCGGAGTGGACGTGAAGGTGGGCGCAGGAAGTCGTCATCAGCGTCGGTGTCCCTCGCGACGAGCCAAGCCCCTGCGCGAAGGCAACTCGGCCGCCGACGAGATCCAACGGCGACCTTCTGCTACGAGCATAGGCCCAGCGGCGGACGCTGTGAGCGACCGCCGATCGCCCGATGCGGTTTCAGCCGCTCTGTGCGCGTTTGATCCACTTGCCGACCAGCGTCAGCGGCCACTCATCGCCGGTCAGCGTCGCGTGCGCGGGCCTTGCGCCGGTCAGCAGTAGCTCGAACGCCCCGGCCTGGCCCGAGATCGCAGTCGACACCACCAGATCATCGGAGGCCTCGTCGACCACCCGTGGGACGGCGCCGTCGTCGATCACCAGATAGACGGTTTCGGCCCACCGCGATTCGTACGCGATGCAGAAGCGGACGCCGATCGTCCACTCGGGCTCGATCACCTCGGCGGCCACAGTCAGCGCCGTGCGCGGGTTCATCCGCACCCCCTCCCGGTACAGCGCCACGAGGTCGAGCCGCATGGCAACGAGCGCCTCGAGGGCCGCGATGCCCTTGCGGTTTCCCTGCACCCGGGCCACATTGCGCCCGAAGCGGCGCCGAATCGGCCCTGCGGCCAGCAGCTGCGCGATCTCTGCGTAATCGCCGCTGACCTCAAAGTCGACCTCGCTTGGCTCTCGCGGCTCGTGTTCGAGGTCGACCGTTGACCCGCTGCTGGTGACCGTCACCCTCGCGCAGCCGCGGTCCCCGCCGAGGATCAGGTCGTAGGCGACCGGGTCGGGGTGGACGGCGCGCTGGGCCGGCAGCAGGTCGACGAGCAGTCGGCCGGCGCGATCCGGGTCAGTCTTCGTCAGCGACCTGAAGACCGGCTGCAGCCAGGCGCGGTAGGCGAACCCGCCCTTGGCCGGCGGCGCGTCGGGCCGCGCGGCTGGCTGTCCCGGCGGCTCCGGCTCCGGCTCGGGCTCGGGCTCGGGCTCGGGCTCGGCGGCGGGCGGCCCGGGCTCCGGCTCGCCGGTCCGCGCCTCAGGCTGCGGCTCGGGCTCGGGCTCGGGCGGCTCGGGCTCCGGCTCGCCGGTCGACGCCTCAGGCTGCGGCTCGGGCTCGGCGGCGGGCGGCTCGTCGAGAGGCGGGATCACGTCGCGGAGCCGGACCAGCGCCACGCTGAACCGTGCGGGCGCCTGTGGCTCGCCCGGCGCCTCCGGGTCGTCAGCAGCGGCGGACTCGTCAGCAGCGGCCGGCTCTTCAGCAGCGGCCGGCTCTTCAGCAGCGGCCGGCTCTT
>JBKQJQ010000114.1:0-17728 GCA_052147875.1 Solirubrobacteraceae bacterium
GTTTACCGCTGGGAGATGTTCAAGCTGCGCTTCCAGAAGCGGACGTACCTCGGGCTCGGGGCGGCGATCATCGTTCCGATCCTGTTCGTGCTCGCGATCCACTTCCGCCACCACAACCGCGGCGGCGACTTCGCGTTCTCGGCCTATCTCGATCGCAGCGGGCTCGCGGTGCCGCTGGTGATCCTGCTGTTCGGCGCGGTCTGGATGTTCCCGCTGATCACGGCGCTGGTTGCGGGCGACATCATCGCCTCCGAGGATCACAACGGAACCCTGAAGACGATCTTCACCCGCTCGCTCGAGCGCTGGCAGCTGTTCGCGGGCAAGACGCTGGCGGCCAGCACATACGCGATCGTCGCGATCTTCCTGTGCGGGACGGTGGCAGTGATCGCCGGCAGTCTGCAGTCGGGCTTCAACTCGCTGCAGAGCCTGTCCGGGACGATCGTGGCCGCGCCGAAGGCGCTCGAGCTGGTGTACGTCAGCCTGCTCATCTACCTGCTCCCGATCGGTGCGATCGTCTGCATCGGCCTGCTGCTGTCCGCGATCACCCGCAACAGCGCCGCGGCCGTCGTCGGCACCTTGATGGTCTCGCTGCTGATCCAGCTGATCGGGATCCTGCCCGGCCTCGGCGGTCTGCAGCCGTACCTGCTGAGTACGCAGTTCAACGCCTGGCAGGGGCTGCTGCGGACGCCGATCGACTGGCAGCCGATCACGCAGGCGATCTGGGTCTGCGCGCTGTATGCGGTGCCGGCCCTGTTCGCTGCGTTCCTGGTCTTCATCCGCCGCGACGTCGCCGGTGGCTGAGGGCAACTCGGGGCTGACTCTCGAACCCGAGCTGCGGGCCCGCGTGCTGGTGGTTGATGACGACCCGCCGCTGCGGCGGATGCTGACCCGGTCACTGAACGCCGAAGGGTTCGAGGTCACGGCGGCGGCCGACGGCGGTGCGGCGCTGATCGCCGCGGAGCGCAGCGCGCCCGATGTGATCGTGCTCGACGTGGCGCTGCCCGCGATCGACGGCTTGTCGGTCTGCCGGCGCCTGCGCGGCAAGGGCCTCGGAACTCCGATCTTGATGCTGACCGCGCGCGACGCGGTCGCCGACCGGGTCGCTGGGCTCGAGGCCGGCGCCGACGACTACCTCGTCAAGCCGTTCGCGATCCAGGAGCTGATCGCACGGCTGCGCGCGCTCACGCGCCGCGGCAAGCAGGCCGACTCGCTACTGGCATACGCCGACCTGGTGCTCGACCGGCTGGCTCGGACCGCGACCCGCGGCACGAGGACGATCGAGCTGACCGGGCGCGAGGCGGCGCTGCTCGAGCTGCTGCTGCGCGAATCGGGGCGGACCGTCACGCGTCAGCACGCGATCGACGAGATCTGGGGCGGGGCCGCGGAGCCCAACGTCGTCGACCGTTACGTGACCCGGCTGCGCCGCAAGCTCGGCGAGCCGCCGTTGATCAGGACCCTGAGGGGGTCCGGGTTCGTGCTGCGAGCGTAGGCGGGAGCGCCATGTCAGGCGGGTGCGAGCAGCGCCTTGACCCGATCCTCGGGCAGCGGCTTGCTGAACAGATAGCCCTGGGCCCCGTCGCATCCGAGGTCGCGCAGGCGTGCGAGCTGCGAGTCGGTCTCGACCCCCGCGGCGACCACTCTCAGCCCGAGCGCATGGCCGAGCTCGACCAGCGCGCCGACGGTCGCCGGGCCGTCGGGATCCGTGCCGAGTCCCGACACGAACGAGCGGTCGATCTTGATCGAGTCGAGCGGCAGGTCACGCAGGCTCGAGAGCGACGAGTGGCCGGTGCCGAAGTCGTCGATCGCAACCTTTATCCCGAGCCGGCTGACCGCGTCGAGCATGCGGGCCGCGAGATCGGGGTCGTGCTCGACAGCGTCTTCGGTCACCTCGAGGCACAGCAGGCTCGGATCGGCGCCACTCGAGCGCACCGCGGCCGCCAGGCTCTCGACCAGTCGTGGGTGCTCGAGCTGTCGCGAAGAGAGGTTGACGCTGACACTGACGTCCGAGCGCTCGTGACGCCAGCGCTCGATGTCGCGCAGCGCCTGATCCAGCACCCACTCGCCGATCGGGATGATCAGTCCGGTGTGCTCCGCGACCCGGACGAACTCGTCGGCCTCGATCAGCCCTCGCTCTGGATGCTCCCAGCGGACCAGCGCCTCGAACCCGGCCAGTCCGATGTCTCCGTTGAGCGACACGCGCGGCTGGTAGTGGACCCGGAGCTGCGAGCCCGTGAGCGCGGCGTGGAGCGCATCCTCGAGCTCGCCGTCGCCGTGCGAGCGGTTGAGCGGCGACTCCTCGTAGACCTCAAATCGCGCCCCACCCTGCTCCTTGGCTCGGTACATCGCAGCGTCGGCGTCACGGATCACGCTGTCGGGGTCGACCGCCCGGTCGGTCACGAACGCGATCCCGATGCTGACCGTGACCGACGTCTGGTTTTCGGCGAGGTTCAGTGAGCGGTTCGCCGAGTGATTGATGCGCTCCGCGATCACCATCGCCTCGCGCTCGGTTTCGAGCTCCTCGAACAGGAACGTGAACTCGTCGCCGCCGAACCGGGCGACGGTGTCCATTGGCCGCAGCATGTCCCGGAAACGGTCCGCGAGTACCGTCAGCAGCAGGTCGCCCGCCGCATGACCCATCGAATCGTTGATCCGCTTGAAGTTGTCAACGTCGAGGAACAGGACGGCAATGGGCCTGCCGGTCCTGCGCGAGCGATCGAGCGCCACCGTCAGCCGGTCGACGAACAGCGCACGGTTGGGAAGCGTGGTGAGCGGGTCATGGAGGGCCTTTTGCGCGAGCTCGACCTCCGAGCGGTTGCGCTCAATCGCGTACTGGACCGCCCGCGAGAGCAGCTGCGAGTTGAGCTCGGAGCGCGGCAGGAAGTCCTGCGCTCCGGCTCTGACCAGCGTGATCCCGAGCTCGTCCGTCGCGTCCTCGGCGATCACGATGATCGGCGCCCCGGGGGCGGCGCTGTGCAGCTGCTCGAACGCCGCGAGCCCATCGCGCGCGACCGCGGGCAACCCCAACAGCACGCAGATGGCGCCGTGTTCGGCGAGCTCTGCGGCCGCGTCAGTCACCCCCTGCGCGTGCGCGATCACGAGCCGCTGCGGCCACTGGGCGCGCAGCAGCTCGCTGACCTGCATCGCGATCCTGGGATCGTTTTCAACCAGCAACACGCGAGCCGCCCCGCGCCCGCGGGGTGCCTCGGATATCGGCAACCGTCCTTGGTGTCTCATCCAGGCCTACCTACTAGGAATTGCGCCCTTTCGTGATGAAAACACAGTTTGTGTCGTTTTGCTAGGGCAGTCGGACGGATGCACATTCCGCGATCACTCGGCACTCGCCTCGCGCTGACGACGGCGGTCACGATCCTGGCCGCTGTGTTCGTATTCGCGCTCGTCACCGTGCTAGTCGTCGGCTCCCAGCTGCGGGGCTCACTCGACACGGCGTTGCGGCAGCGGGCCGAGGACGTCGCCCAGCTGGCCGTGTCAGCTCCGGGTGTGCTGCGCGACCCGGGCGCGCTCGAGAGCCCGGTCTCGGGGCGGGCACTGGCGGTCGAGGTGATCGACGCGCACGGACGGATCGTGGCGAGCTCGCTGACGCTCGGGGCCGAGGTTCTGCCGGAGGACGCACTCGTTCACTCGGCGCTTGCCCACGGCCAGACCGGGATCGAGAGCATCTCCGTCAACGGCCAGCCGTTCCGGATGTTCGTGGCCCCGATCGCCGACGTCTCCGGACCGGCCTCGGGCGGCGCCGTGCTGGTCGCGTCGGACACGAGCGACATCTCGAGCACGCTTCACAACCTGTTTGTGGTTGTCGTCCTGAGCGGCGCCGGGATCGTCTTACTGGCGGCGCTGGCGGCAGCTCTGCTGACGCGCCGGATGCTCGACCCGCTGCGTCGGCTGGCGGTCGCGGCGGGCGAGATCGAGCGGACCGCCGACCCGTCGCGACGGCTCCCGGCGCCGGCGACGCTCGACGAGATCGGTCAGCTGACCGGGGTGCTGAACCGGATGCTGGCATCGCTCGAGCAGGCGCGGACGAGCGAGCGCCGATTCCTGGCCGACGCCTCGCACGAGCTGCGCACACCCGTCACGTCGCTGCTCGGAAACGTCGAGTACCTGTTGCGGCACGGAGCCGACCCGGACGTGCTGACGGACCTGCGCCACGAGACCGAGCGGCTCGCGCGGCTAGTCGACGCGCTGCTCGCGCTGGAACGAGTGGGCGCCGCCGAAACGAGCGACCAGCCGGTCGAGCTCGACGAGCTCGTCCGCGCCGTGATCGCCGAGCACGATGGTGGCCGCGTCACGACCGGCGAACTGGACGAGGCCCAGGTGGCCGGGGATCGCGACGAGCTGCAGCGGCTGCTCGAAAACCTAGTCGAGAACGGACTCCTCCACGGACCGGCGAACGGGTCCGTAGTCGTCAGTCTGCGCTCTGCGGATGGCTCCGCCGTGCTGACCGTGCGCGACCAGGGGACGGGGCCCGATCCCGGCGACAGCGAGCGGCTGTTCGAACGGTTCTGGCGTGCCGATGACGCGTCCGGGCGTCCGGGCTCCGGCCTCGGTCTCTCGATCGTCGCCGCGATCGTCGAGCGCCACCGGGGCACGATCTCCGTCGAGGGCGCAGAATTCGCTGTACGCCTGCCGTTGCGCGAAGACAGCGGAGGTGACTGAATTCTCATATTGCTCTTACCAACAGCTGATCGACTCTCGCCAGGTTGGTGGATGTGACGAGTGATGGTTCAAACCAACGGCTGAGCTCCGATCGGGCCGCGGCGCAACGAGTTCGCGAGTCGGCGTTCGCCCGCATCGGTCGCGTCCGCGGGGCGACGGTGATCGGCGCTGGCGCTCTGACAGCCGCGATCGCGGGCCTGGTCAGCGCCGTGGCGCCAGGTCACACGCTCGGCGCCAAGGCACGGCCGCCGGCGACCGCCACCAGCTCAAGGACGACCCGCGCCGGCACCACCGCGCTTGTGATGCCGCCGCTTGACAATCCGAGCCAGTTGGGTCTGCAGGGGCCCGCGAGCCCGCCGCAGGGGACCCAGCCGCAGCCGCAAGTTCAGACCCAGACGCAGTCGGCCCCGGCTCCCGCCCCGCAATCGGCCCCGGCGCCGGTCGTCTCTGGAGGCTCTTGACTGCCTCGACCAGCCTGCCGGCCTTCGGGAGCTCGGCGGTGGTGGTGGCGTCTGACGACGATCGTCTGAGTGCCGCCGTGCACGCCGTCGAGCTGACCGTCGACGCCTTCGACCGCGCTTGCTCCCGGTTTCGCGAAGACTCCGAACTGTCGGCCTGCAATCGCGCCGGCGGCCACCCGGTGCGGGTGTCGCCGCTGCTGCTTGAGGCCGTGCAGGCCGGCCAGCGTGCGGCGGCGCTGACCGACGGCGACGTCGATCCGACGGTCGGAAACGCGCTGATCGCGCTTGGATACGACGCGGACTGGGAGGCCGTCGCCGGTCGCGAGTCGGCACCCGAGGCGTCGTTTGCCCGCGTGCCCGGCTGGCAGACGATCCGTGTCGGGCACGAACCGGGCACCGTCGTCGTCGCGCAGGGCGTGACCCTGGACCTCGGCGCGACCGCCAAGGCGCTCGCCGCCGACCACGCAGCCGCCGACGCGTTTGCGGCCGCCGGCTGCGGCGTGCTGGTCAGCTTCGGCGGTGACCTCGCGACGGCCGGCTCGCCGCCCGCCGGAGGCTGGAGCGTTCGCGTCACCGACGATCATCGGGCGCCGGTCTCGGCGCCGGGTCAGACGATCACGATCCGCGCGGGCGGCCTCGCGACCTCGAGCACGACGACGCGGCGCTGGCGCTCGAGCTCGGGTGAGATCGTTCACCACCTCCTGGACCCCGCGACCGGGCTGCCGGCCGACGGTGGCTGGCGGACGGTCAGCGTCGCGGCCGCGACCTGCCTTGATGCCAACATCGCCAGCACTGCCGCGATCGTGCGCGGTGAGCGGGCCGTCGAGTGGCTCGAGTCGCTCGGGCTCCCAGCACGCCTGGTCGGCGAGGACGGCGTTGCCCACCATGTCGCCGGCTGGCCGGTCGACGGCGATGATCTGGCTCCCGCGCAGGTGGAGGCGACCGCGTGAGCCCCTCGCTGGCGGCGACGCTCGGGCCAAGCGCCTACTGGTATCTGACCCGTGCCTCGGGAGCGGTCGCACTCGTGCTGCTGACGATCAGCGTCGTGCTCGGGATCGTCGGCTCGATGCGCGTCTACACCGATCGCTGGCCCCGGTTTGCGGTCGACACGATCCACCGCGACGTCTCGCTGCTGGTGATCGTCGTGCTCGTGATCCACATCATCACCAGCGTGCTCGATGGGTTCGCGCCGATCTCGCTGGTCGCCGCCGTGATCCCGTTCGACACCGCCTACCGTCCGCTGTGGCTCGGGTTCGGGGCGCTCGCGTTTGACCTGCTGCTGGCGCTCGTGATCACGAGCCTGGTCCGGCGACGGCTCGGCTACCGGACGTGGCGTGCCGTGCACTGGCTCGCCTACGCGAGCTGGCCGATCGCCGTGCTGCACGGGCTGGGGACCGGCAGCGACACCAAGGCCTTGTGGATGCTGCTGCTGACCGCGCTGTGTGTCGCGGCGGTGGCTGCCGCGATCTGCTGGCGAGTCGCCGGCGCCGAGCGCCCGGTGCCCGGGCTGCAGGGGCCGGCGATCCTGCTCAGCCTCGCGCTTGTGGCGGCGCTGGCGGTGTTCACGGTCGCCGGTCCGCTGCAGAGTGGGTGGGCCCGGCGGGCCGGTACGCCCGCCAACCTGCTAGCGCCTAAGTCGGCGGCGCACGTCGTGGTTACGCGCGTCTCCTCCTCGTCCTCGTCCTACGTGCCAAAGCCGTTCTCGGCAGCGCTCGCCGGCTCGGTCAAGGAGGCGCAGCTGCCAATCGGGTCGATCGTTGATCTCAGCATGGGCCTGCACGGTGGCAGCAGCGGGCGGCTGCGAGTGCGGCTTGCGGGCGCGCCGATCAACGGCGGCGGCCTGTCGCTGACCGGCAGCCAGGTCGACCTGATCGCGAGCGGGGTACCGACCGTGCTTCAGGGCCAGATCAACTCGCTTGAGGGCGAGCACTTCACCGCTCGCGTCGACGGCAGCGCAGGCACCTCATTCACGCTCCACGTGCGACTCCACATCGACACCCAGACCGACGCTGTGACCGGCACGCTGCAGGCCCAGCCGGGCGGAGTCCACTGATGTCGGCTGCGACACGCGGCCCGGCCGGGCTACCACGACTGCTCGCCGGCCTCGGCCCGGAGGGTGCGACCCTGACCCTCGCCGAGCACCATGCGGTGCACGGGCCGCTGCCGGATGTCGCGGGCGACCAGCTGATCGAGCTCGCCGAGCGCAGTGGGCTGCGAGGGCGTGGCGGCGCGGACTTTCCGATCGCAATCAAGCTTCGCGCTGTCGCCGGCGGTCGCCGCCGCCCGACCGTGGTCGTCAATGGATCCGAGACCGAGCCCGCCAGCGCCAAGGATCGGCTGCTGCTGGCCCGGCTCCCTCACCTGGTTTTGGACGGAGCGGTGGTGGCCGCCCGGGCGGTGGGCGCGCGGGAGGCGGTCGTCAAGGTCGGCGACGGCACGCCCGACGTTGCCAGGGCGCTCGATGGCGCAATCTCGGTCCGTGACGACGGCGTTGATCTGGGGGTCGTGACGGGGCCAGAGGGCTATGTGACCGGCGAGGAGACGGCCGTCGTCCACTACCTCGCGCGCGGGGTCGCGAAGCCGACGTTCGTGCCCCCGCGGCCGTACGAGCGTGGCCTCCATGGCCGTCCGACGCTGATCCAGAATCCTGAGACGCTGTCGCAGCTGGCGCTGGTCGCGCGCTTCGGCCCCGAGTGGTATCGCGAGCTCGGCAGCGAGGCCGACCCGGGCTCGGCGCTGGTCACAATCTCGGGCGCGGTCCAGACCCCCGGCGTTTACGAGCTCGCCTTCGGGACGCCGATGACGGATCTGCTGGCGGCCGCCGGCGGCCAGAGCGAGCCGCTGCAGGCGCTGCTGGTCGGCGGCTACTTCGGAACCTGGGTCGACTCGAGGCGCGCCCTCGAGCTCCGGCTGTCGCGCGAGGACCTGCGCTCTGTCGGCTGCGCGCTCGGCTCGGGCGTGCTGATCGCGCTCGGCGAGAGCGCCTGCGGCCTGCACGAGAGCGCACGCGTGATCAACTACCTGGCGAACGAGTCGGCGGGCCAGTGCGGGCCGTGCGTACATGGGCTGGCGGCGATCGCGGACTCGGTGTCGGCGCTGGCGGATGGCGTCGCGCACCCGCGCGAGCTCGAGCGGCTGCGGCGCTGGACGACTGAGGTCCGCGGCCGCGGGGCCTGCCACCACCCCGACGGAGCCGCGCGGTTCGTCGAGAGCGCGCTGGCCGTCTTCGAGCGCGAGATCGAGTCACATCGCGGGTCACGTTGCACCGCGCGGCCAGCCGGGCTGCCACTCGGCGGCGTGGTCGTGGGAGCGCGCCGGTGAGCGCCCGTCGGATCGATGCCCCGCGCAGGAGCGCGCACCTGCGCGTCAACCCGATCATGTGCGAAGCGCATGGCCTGTGTGCCGAGCTGCTGCCGGAGCTGATCCGGCTCGACGACTGGGGTTATCCGATCCTTGACGAGTCGGAGGTGCCGCCGGAGCTGCTCGGTCTGGCGCGACGGGCCGCCGACGCGTGTCCGACGCTGGCGCTGATCCTCGAGGAGCGGCGCGGCTAGGGCCGCACACCCCTCACCGCGGGCGATTGCGCCAGTCCAACGGGCGGCCCCGGCTCAGGTGGCGTCGCGCCGTCGACCTGCTCGCGCAGCTGCGCCAGCCACCAGCCGACCGCCCACCAGCGACCGAACTTGAACCCGACCCGGTCGTAGCTGCCGACTGGCTCGAAGCCGAACGACTCGTGCAGCGCGACGCTCGCGTCGTTGGGGAGCGTGATCCCGGCGCATGCCACGTAGTAGCCCTGACGGACGAGCAGCGGCATCAGCGCGCCGTACAGCGAACGGCCGATACCGCGGCGGTGATGCGACGGCGCGACATAGACGCTGGTGTCGGTCGCCCAGCGGTATGCAGCGCGCTCGCGGTGTTGGGTTGCGTAGGCATATCCAACAACGGCTCCGCCGTCGTCTTCGGCGACCAGCCATGGGTAGCCGCGCATGACCCACTCGATCCGTTGTCGCACCTGAGTGGAGGAGGGCGCGATCTCTTCCAGCGAGGACACACCATCGGTCACCGCCGGCTCGTAGATGTGGGCGCAGGCGAGCGCGTCGCGCGCTGGATCGGCATCGCGGATCAGCACGCCTGCGCACTGTAGAAGTGGCGCCCGGGTTCTGCTATGGCCGGATGGCCACCCTCAGGCAGCCGCCGTTGAGCCGCCAAGCGGGCCGCGTGCGATCGCGCGCTGGCGCAGGCGTAGCTGTGTCGGGCCGGTGACGCGCAGCGGCCGCGGCATCAGCGGCGTGATCGCGCGCGCCGTGGTCCCGAGCAGTGCGAACTCTCGTCGGTCTGCCGCGCTCCATTTGATCTCGAGTCGATCCCGGAGCGCGGGTCCCAGCTGACCGACGCCTCCCAACCACAGCGCCCGTCGCGCCGGCATTCGGAGCACAGCCCACAGCGGCCCTGGGATCGCGAGCGGCGGCGGCGCCGACTCGACCGCGTTCAGAACCCGGCGAACGGACGCCGTCGGCAACAGCGCCGTCTGTGAGAGGTTGGTGAAGTAGTCGCGGAATCCGCGCCAACTATCGGGCAGTTCTTGACGATCGACGCCGATCAGCGCCCCGAGCCCGCGGTACTCCTCGTAGAAACGCTCGAGCTCGTCGGGGTGCAGGGGCCTGCCGAACTGACGATGACCCGAGACGATGCTCTGCAGCAGCGTCGCATGCACCCACGCGTAGGCATCGGGGTCCAGCGCGTGGTAGGGGCGGCCGTCGGCTCGGACGCCGTGAAACCGTCCGTGCAGACGGTGGAGCCGCACACCGGCGGCGATCGCCTGCTCGCCGCCGTAGACCAGCAGGCTGAGGTAATCGAGCGTCCGCAGCAGCCGCCGCCATGGGCGCCGCTCGAAATCCGAGAAGTCACGCACGCCGGCATCGACCGTCGGGTGCGCCACCTGAAGCAGCAGCGGGTAGAGCATCCCGAGGTACAGACGCGGGTCGCTGACTGTGCGCCAGCAGACGGAGTCGGGGCCCACGAGCAGCCTGCGCGCGTCAACCCCGTCCGCCAACGGTCCGGTGCTTCGCACGACTCGTTCAGGCTAGCTCCCTCGTCAGCTCCAGGCGCTGGTACTCAGCGCCTCGTGAATCATCGCGAGCTCGGGTGCGGTGCGCCCGGGGCCGTCGATGCCGGCCGCGACCGCGTGACGGAGCGCCGAGGTCAGAAACAGCGCCTCTGCAGACTGCGCGCGGCCGACGGTGATCGGCTCCTCGCGCGCGGTCGGGTGCAGCTCGAGCAGCATCGCGCGGGTGACGCCGGGCAGGATCCGTCCGTCGGCTGGCGGCGTGACCAGCTGCCCGTCCTCGATCAGCCAGACGTTGGCCAAAGTCGCTTCGAGCAGCTCGCCGTTTGAGTCGACCAGCAGCGGCACGCCTTCGTCGCGGGCGAGGCTGTCGACCAGGCGGCGGTCGACCCACTTGTGGCGCCCCAAGCCGCCGGGCACGACGACGGGGTGGCAGCGCACGCCGGCGTGGCCGGTCAGGGGCGAGGTCGTCAACTCGAGCCGCAGCTCGTCGGCCGGGATCGCGTCGATTCGCAGCCGCCGGGGTTCGGGGTTGCCCTCGGCCAGCGCGCGGACTCGGCTGCGCAGCCCGGTAGGCAGCGCGGCTCCGTACAGCTCCGCTACCGAGCCGGCCAGACGTTGAAGATGGGCGTCGAGCGCCTGCACGCGACCGTCGCGCACGAGCAGCGTCTCGAATACCCCCAGCGCGGGGTCAGGCGGCGCGGGCTGCATCTGAGCCGACGCTGACCCGGGTGCCGATCGCAGCCGCGAGCGGCCGCGCCTTCGCCAGCGCCTCCTCGAGCTCGGCCTGTGGTTCGGAGTCGGCGACGATCCCGCCGCCCGCACCGAGCCATAGGCGGCCATCTCCAAGCTCGAGCGTCCGGATCCCGACGCTGAGCTCCAGTCCCGCGATCGGGCTGGCGTAGCCGATCGCGCCGGTGTACACCTCGCGGGCGGTCGGCTCGAGCGCCGCGATCACCTTCATCGCCTGGACCTTGGGCGCACCGGTGACCGAGCCGGGGGGAAACGTCGCACGGAGCAACTCGCCGTCGCCGACCTCGGGGCGGAGCTCACCGCGAACGCGCGACACGAGGTGCCAGACGCCCGGATGCGGCTCGGGCGTCGGGTAGCGCGGCGCGCTGATCGATCCGTACGCGCACACACGACCGAGGTCGTTGCGCATCAGGTCGACGATCATCACGTGCTCAGCCGCGTCCTTGGCGGACCGGGTGAGCTGCTTGAGCGCTGCGGCGGACTCGCCTGGATCGCTCGGGCGGGCCACGGTTCCTTTGATCGGAGCCGTCACCACGCTGCGACCACGACGGCGCAAAAACAACTCGGGGGAGAGGCTCGCGATCCCGCCGCCGGGCCTCTCGAACGCGGCCGCGTAGGGGGGCGAGATGGCATCGAGCGCGCGCGCCTGCAGGTCGATGACCGAACCGGCGAATGACGTCTGGAGCTGCAGGCAGATGTTGGCCTGGAAGATCTCGCCGGCGGCGATCCGGCGGCGGCAGTCGGCGACCGCGTCGACGTGATGCGCGGCCGCCGGCGCGCTGAGCATCAGTGGGCCGGGCGTGGTGTAGTCGCGCGGCTGGACGGCGAGCGCCTCACGCACGCGCGTCAGTCGTTCGTCGAGCGCGGCCCGCCGCGCGTCGGTCACCAGCGCCTCGAACCACCACCGTCCGGCCGGGTCGAGGCGGAGCACGTTGTCGTAGTAGGCGAGGTGGAACTCGGGCAACGGGACCGGGCGCGGCGGACCCTCCGGCAGTTGCTCGATCCGTGATCCGAGCCGGTAACCGAGCCAACCAAACCATCCGCCGCCGACCGCGTCCGGGTGCTGACGGTCGCCGTCTGCCGGCGTGGGCAGCTGATCGAGGGTCGAGAACGGGTCGCCGCCCTTGTCGGCAACGGTCAGCGGGTCGAACCCGACGATTGCACCCCCGCCCGCCCAGCTCCCGATGAGCGCGAACGGCATCGGCTCGTCGCGTAGCGCCTCGAGCAACCGCGTAGGCGTCAGCGAGCAGTCGAGTGCCACGCGCTGCAGGCGCACGATCGGCCGGTCGTCTAGGGTTCCGTTCATCGTGGACATCATGTACCAATTGGTTCGATGAGCGCAAGGCTGATTGACGGCAAGGCGGTCGCTCAGCAGGTCCGCACCGAGCTCCGCGAGCAGATCGATGAGTGGATCGCGGCCGGTGGTCAGCGCCCCGGCCTGGCGACGGTACTGATCGGCGACGATCCGGCGTCGGCGGTCTACGTCGCCAACAAGCAGCGCGCCAGCGCCGAGGTCGGGATCGAGGGATTCGCCTACGACCTTCCGGCCGACTCGACCCAGGACGAGGTTGAGGCGTTGCTGCGCAGCCTCAACGAAGATGCCCAGGTGTCGGGGATCCTGCTCCAGCTGCCGACGCCGGACCACATCGACGGCTCGTTCCTGACGACGCTGATCGACCCGTTCAAGGACGTCGACGGGCTGACGCCGGTGTCGGCCGGGCTGCTAGCCAAGGGTTTGCCGGGGCTGCGGCCGTGTACGCCGGCCGGCGTGATGGAGCTGCTGCGCCGACACGAGGTCGAGCTGAAGGGGGCCGAGGCGGTGGTCGTCGGGCGGTCTGATCTGGTCGGCAAGCCGGTCGCGGCGCTGCTGTTGGCTGAGCACGCGACGGTCACGATCTGTCACTCGCGAACCCGACACCTCGACGACGTCTGCCGGCGCGCCGACGTGCTGGTCGCTGCGGTCGGTCGTCCGGAGATGGTCAAGGGCAGCTGGATCAAGCCCGGCGCGACCGTGATCGACGTCGGCATCAACCGGACGGACGCGGGGCTCGTCGGCGACGTCGAGTTCGCGGCCGCGGCCGACGTCGCCAGGTTGATCACGCCGGTGCCGGGCGGCGTCGGCCCGATGACGATTGCGATGCTGCTGCGCAACACGCTGCTGGCCGCGGAGGCCCAGGCGGCGTAACGATTTCGCTCAGGCGTTGCTGAGCGCCGGCTCGTCGGCGAGCACAGCGTCGAGCGCCGTCAGCAGGCGGTCGGCAACCTCGATGCGGGCGTTGTAACCCATCAGCCCCAGACGCCACATCTGCGGCGCGGCGGGCCCTAGTCCGCCGCCGACCTCGATCCCGTGCTCGCGCAGCAGCCGCGTCTGCACGCGCTTCGGATCGACACCGTCCGGGATCCGCACCGCGGTCAGCGCCGCCAGCTGGAAGTCGGACTCGGCGAGCAACTGCAGGCCGCGCTCCCGGAGCTGGTCCTGGAGATGAGAGCCGGCGCGGCTGTGGCGCTCCCAGCGCGCCTGGAGGCCCTCGGCCTCGATCCCACGCAGCGCTTCGTGCATCGCGTAGATGTGGAGCACCGGCACGGTGTGGTGGTAGGCAGCCGGGCGGGTGACCCAGTAGCGCTGGAGCAGCTCGAGGTCGAGCGAGTAGGAAACCGGATGCGTCCGGGCGGCGATCCGCTCCATCGCGCGGTCCGAGACGGCGACCGGTGACATACCAGGGGGCGCGCCGAGGCACTTCTGCGTGCACGAGTACGCGTAATCGATGCCCCAGCCGTCGAAGTCGAGCTCGACACCGCCCAGCGACGTGACGCAGTCGGCCATCAGCAGGACGTCGTGGCCACGCAGCCGCGCGCCAAGATCCCTGAGCGGATGCTCGACGCCGGTCGAGGTCTCGGCGTGGACGACCGCGATCAGCCGCGCGTCCGGATGGGCATCGAGCGCTTCGAGCACGCGGTCGTTGGAGACGTGCTCACCCCAGTCGGCGTCGACCCGGACGACCTCGGCGCCGAGTCGCTGCGCGATCTCGACGATCCGGCGGCCGAAGAATCCGTTGACCCCGACGATCGCCTTGTCACCGGGTTCGAGCAGGTGGACGAGGCCGCACTCCATGCCCGAGGTGCCCGTGGCCTGGAGCGGCAGCACGACTCCGCCGTTGGCCTGGTACGTGCGGCGCAGCATCGCGACCACCTCGAGCAGCATGTCCTGGAAATCTGGGTCGAGGTGGCCCAGCATCGGCCGTTGCATCGCGGCCAGGACGACCGGATCGACGTTGCTGGGTCCGGGTCCGCAGAGGAGTCGTTGAGGAGGGTCGAGCGGGCTGGTCATCGCCTGAGTCTACGTGCAGACGGCGCTGAGCGACGCGAGACCATACCCCACTTGTACCAATTCATCTAACGATGACTTGTAATCGTGGTGGCGACGCGCTCTACTTCGCCGACCATGAGCCCGACGACGACACGGCTGCACCGCTCGGAGCTGGCGGTGCCGGGCAGCAACGTGCGGATGCTCGAGAAGGCTCCCGACCTGGGCGCCGACATTGTGATGCTCGACCTCGAGGACTCGGTCGCTCCCGAGGAGAAGGACCAGGCGCGGTCGAACGTGATCGGCGCGCTGCGCGAATTCGAGTGGTCGCGCTGCTCGGTGTCGCTGCGGATCAACGGGCTCGACACGCACTATTGCTACCGGGACCTGGTCGACGTGGTCGAGCAGGCGGGCGATCGGCTGGACTCGATCATGATCCCGAAGGCGAGCGGCGCGGCGGACATCCAGCTGGTCGCGACGCTGCTGAGCCAGATCGAGGACGCGAAGCGGCTGCCGCATCGGATCGCGATCTGCGTACTGATCGAGACCGCGCTCGGGATGATCAACTGCGAGGAGATTGCGCGCGCTTGCCCCGAGCGGATGGAGGCAATGGTGTTCGGCGTCGCCGACTATGCGGCTTCGATCCAGAGCCACACGACCTCGATCGGCGGCACCAATCCGGATTACGCGATGCTCGCCGATCCCGAGCCGGACTCCGACGGCGGCGAGCGCGCGCTGCACCTTGGTGACCAGTGGCACTACGCCCTGTCGCGGATCGCGGTCGTCTGCCGTGCGTACGGACTGCGGCCGATCGATGGGCCGTTCGGGGACTTCACCGATCCGGAGGGCTACTTGGCGTCGGCGCGTCGCGCCGCGGTGCTCGGCTACGAGGGCAAATGGGCGATCCACCCGTCCCAGATCGAGCTCGCCAACGAGGTGTTCACGCCCAGCGAGCGGATCGTCGAGAAGACGCACCGGATCATCGCCGCGATGCAGGAAGCGGCTGCGCATGGCAAGGGTGCCGTATCGCTCGATGGGAGGCTGATCGACGCGGCCTCGATCCGGATGGCCGAGAACCTGCTGGCCAAGCTTGAGCAGATCGAGGCGCGCGACGGTGGGGACACTGGCCTGCGGAGGGCGTCCGGCTCGTAAGGGCACACGCTGTGGGCGAGGTGTGAGCCGCGGCTCACCCAGCCCCGCGTGCCTCGGCCAGGAATGCAGCCACGAGCGGCGACTCGTCGCCGGCGCGCGTCACCGCCAGCAGCTCTGTGTCGGGCGCGCCAACCAGCGCGCGGTACGTGACCCCGTCGAGCGCCAGGTGCGAGAGCGAGGCGGGAACGGGGGAGACGCCGATCCCGGCCGCCACGAGCCCGATGATCGTCAGCATCTCGGGCGCGTACTGGACCACGTGCGGCGAGGTGCCGGTCGCTGCCAGGCGGCCCGTCAGCAGGTCGTGGAAGCCGGGCGCCTGGTCGCGAGGGAACAGCACCAGCGGCTCGGCCGCCATCCGGCGCAGCGGGACGCGCGAGAGCTTGGCGAGCGGGTGCGCGCTGGACATCGCAGCGACCGTCCGCTCGCGCATCACGACCTCGGTTGTGAGCCCATCGTCGGGCTCGACCGGCGGCCGCACGAGGCCGACATCGACGATCCCGGCGGTCAGCGCGCGGAGCTGCTCAACCGTCGAGCGCTCGCGCAGCTCAATCTCGACGCCCGGACGGGCGCTGCGGAACCGCTGCACGATGCCGGGGACGATCGACAGCAGCGCCGAGCCGACGAAGTTGATGCGCAGTAGGCCGGCCTGGCCGGTCTCGATCCGACGGACAGTCGAGACCGCGACGTCGAGTTCGTCGAGCATCGCGCGTGCGTCGCGCAGAAACGCCTCACCTGCCGGGGTCAGCTCGACCCGGCGCCTGGTGCGATTCAGCAGGCGGCACCCGAGTTCGCCCTCGAGCGCAGCGATCTGCTGGCTGAGCGGCGGCTGTGAGATATGGAGCCGGGCCGCCGCGCGCCGGAAATGGAGCTCCTCGGCGACGGCGATGAAGTAACGAAGCTGGCGAAGTTCCATTGATTTGCTAAACCAATCAATAAGCCTAAACAAGATATTGGACACGATCAACGGAGGGTCGTAGTTTCAACCTGTGTCGTACGTGCTGAAGTGCCCCAATTGCGGCGTGCGCGAAGTGACCGACTTCGGGTACGGCGGCGAGATCTCGCCGCGACCCAAATCGCGCCCCAGTTTCCGCGAGCTCAACAGCTACAACTACTTTCGCCGCAACGTCGCCGGCGTCCAGCGGGAGTGGTGGTTTCACCGCTCCGGGTGCCGCGTGTGGTTCATCGCCGAGCGCGACACCGTGACCAACGAGGTGCTGTTCACGGCGCTGCCCGATGATGCGCCGCCCGGCGGGGTAGCGGCATGAGCGGCGCCAGCACGGGCGGCGGCATGAGCCGCCTACCGGCGCAGCCGGGCGAGCGAATCGACCGCTCGACGAAGATCAACTTCACATTTGATGGAAAGCGGGTCGAGGCGTACGAGGGCGACACGATCGGTTCGGCGCTTTACGCGGCCGGTCAGCGCACGTTCTCGCGCAGCTTCAAGTACCACCGCCGGCGCGGGCTGATGTGCTGCGCGGGCCAGTGCCCGAACTGCATCGTCGCCGTCGACGGCGCACCGGGCGCGCGAGCCTGCACCGAGCCGGTCCGAGACGGAATCAAGGTCGAGCACGTCAACGCGGTCTCGCTCGAGCTCGATCCGATGCGCGCGACGGACGTCGTCGGTGGCGCCCTGACGCCACCCGGCTTTTACTACAAGACCTTCATCCGCCCGCGCAGGCTTTGGCCGCTGTACGAGAAGGTGCTGCGCAACGTCGCCGGTCTCGGCAAGCTGCGCGAGGAGCAGGAAGAGCGTGAGTGGCGGACGGAGTACCGCCGCCGCCATGCCGATGTGCTGGTCGTCGGCGGCGGCATCGCGGGCCTAAAAGCCGCGATCGCGGCCGCGCAGCAGGGCGCCGACGTGGTGCTCGCCGACGAGGGCCCGGCGCTAGGCGGCCAGCAGCTGATCGAGCCCGATGCGGCGCAGATAAAGACACTTGTCGACGAGGCGACACAGGCCGGGGTCGAGATCCTCGAACGTGCGTCGGCGCTGGGCTACTTCGACGGCCTGGTCGCGGTATGGCAGCAGGACACACTGCATCAGGTTCGGGCCCCGCAGCACGTGTTCGCGACCGGCGCGATCGAGCAGCCGCTGGTGTTCGCCGGCAACGACCTCCCGGGGGTGATGCTCGCGTCGGGCGCGCGCCGGCTCGCCGCGATGTACGGCGTCAACCCTGGTCGACGGGCCGTGATCGCGACCACATCCGATCGCGGCCTCGCGGCCGCCAAAGCCCTCCGCGACCAGGGCGTCGAGATCGTCGCGGTCGCCGATCTCCGTCCGGACGCCGACGACGCCGCGCGCGAGCTCCGCCAGTCCGGCATCCC
>JBKQJQ010000115.1:0-10640 GCA_052147875.1 Solirubrobacteraceae bacterium
TCTTCGATCGTCAGCTTTCGATCGGCGCCGTGCGAGAGGCGGGCGTGGCGGCGCGAGAGCTCCGGATCACCGCCGAGCCTGCCCTCGTCGCAAGGCGCGAGCCGCCCAAGAACGAGCTCTGTTCCCACGCTTAGAAGCGCGCCCCGGTCCTCGCCCTCGGTCACCAGCAGCTGCTCGGCAGCCATCAGCTTCCAAGCCTAACGCCTGTACAGCGGGATCCAAATAGGTTTGCTCGACGCGGGCGAGCCCCGCGGAGATAATCCGGGGAGTGTCCGCGAGCGAGCCCGCCGACGTCCAGCGCATGTCCTACTCGAACGCGCTTGCGGAGGCGGAGCGCTCGGGCCGGCCGTTCCTTGTGTTCGAGGATCGGGATGGCAGGCAGCAGCTGTTCTCATTCACATCCGACTCGACTTCCGTCTCGGTCGGCCGACGGTCGTCTTCGGACCTTGTCATTGACTGGGACGAGCAGGTCTCGCGACTTCACGCCCGATTCGAGCGGGCCGCGGGCGGGTGGACGCTGGTCGACGACGGCTTGTCGAGCAACGGCACGTTCGTCAACGCCGAGCGTCTCAGCGGTGGGCGCCAGCTCAAGGACGGCGACTCGCTGCGGTTCGGGAGCACGACCGTCTTGTTCCACTGGCCTCAAGGCGGCGCGGTCGCCGTCGCGGACGAACCCGTGGCCCCGCCCCGAGTCAGGCTCTCGAGCACGCAGCGTCGCGTCCTGGGGGCGCTGTGCCGCCCGTATAAGGCGACGGTCGCGCCCCCAGGTCCGGCCACCGACCAGCAGATAGCCGACGAGCTGGTCCTGTCGGTTGGCGAGGTGCGAGCACATCTCAGCGTGCTTTACGCGAAGCTCGAGATCGATCAGGTGCCTTCGGACGATCGGCGCGTCAGGCTTGCCGAGTGCGCACTGTCTACCGGGCTGCTCTCCGAGCGCGACCTCTGAGCGCGTGCTGTCGCCCGGCTCGACATTCGCGGGATACGAGGTGCAGAGCGTGGTGGGGCTAGGCGGGGTCGGGGTGCTCTATCGAGCCCGCCAGCTTCGGCTCGACCGTCCCGTGGCACTGAAGCTGGTCGAGCCCGAGGTGGCACGTGACCCGGTGGTGCGGGAGCGGCTGCGACGCGAGGCACGGGCCGTGGCCTCGATCGACCATCCAAACGTGGTGCCGTTGTATGAGGCCGGCGAGGAGGACGGGACCGTCTACATCGCCACGCGATGGATCGAGGGCACCGAACTCGGAGCTCTGATCCACGACGAAGGGCCCCTCGATCCCGTTCGGGCGGCGCGCACCGCCGCTCAGATCGCAGGGGCGCTCGACACCGCTCATGGGAAGGGGCTGGTTCATCGCGACGTCAAGCCGTCGAACGTGATCCTGACAGACGAGGGTCACGTCTACCTGACCGACTTTGGGCTGGCTAAGCGCGCACAGACGGCTCCCGGTCTGACCAAGGCCGACCAGATGCTGGGAACCGTCGACTACGCGGCGCCCGAGCAGATCGAGGGGAGCGAGCCGGACGCCCGCGGTGATCTCTACAGCCTCGGATGCGTGCTGTTCGAGATGCTCACAGGCGCCCCCCCGTTCGCGGACCAGAAAGGCGCGATGGGAAAGATGTGGGCGCAGGTCAATGCCGAGCCGCCGCCTCTGCGCCGATGGCGCGACGACGTGCCGGCGGCGCTCGAGGACGTGATGCTCGGCGCGATGGCCAAGGAGCCCGATGCGCGTCCCACCGCAGCTGCCTTCGAAGAGGCGGTCATGGCCGCCGTCGGTGAGCCGTCGTAGCGACGTTCCGCTCGCGTGGCGGTCACGAGCAGGTCGGGTCGAGCAGCGTGGTAGTGAGCATCATCCGCCCCAACGCGACCCAGGCGGAGCCGTAATAGGTCGGCGTTCGACGGTCGAGCGCCTCGGCCGCGGCGAGCAGGCCGTCGCGAGCGGCGGGCTGTCCGGCGGCATCTGCTGCCCCGGCGGCAGCCACGAGCACAACCGGATTCAGAATGTCGCCGATCGGGCGGCCCGTGAGCGTGTGATTCACGGGCAGCCTGGTCGGGTTCTGGCCTGCGAATACCGGCCATGCGCGAGCCGCGATCTGGCGGCCCGCCGGGTTCGGGTCCTCGGCCATCCGGACCAATGTTCGGACGGCGTCGAACCCAAACTGTGCCGGGCTCTGCGGATCGCTCGGCGAGCCGATCGGCACCGGTCGATTGCCCTCGAGCCGCGCCCAGTCCGGCGGCAGCCGTGCCGAAGGCGAGGTCAAGGCGTCCAAGATCGACACCGAGCTGTCGGCGAGCTGAGCCCATTCGCCGTTGCCCGATGCCGCGCGTAGTGCGAGGAACGTCACCGGTGAGAAGTAGCTGGGGTCCACCGTGATTGGCGCAACCGTCGCCCAAGGGCCAGCCGTCAGCACCGGGCGGCCCTGAAAGGAGGTCACCTCCACGTGCAGGATCGCGTTCCCCAGCGCCACCGCCTGGGCGCGCAGGGTGGGCTGGTGAAAGCGGCACGCCGCCACCAGCAGGGCGCGGCTGACGTCGAGGTCAGCGTCCGATGCCGCCTGCGGATTCACAACATGGCCGTTCTGCCAGTGGAAGGCGAACAGCCCGTCCGGTCGGCGGAGATTGTCCTGCGTCCACGTCCAGATCGCATTGAAACGCTTTGCGTCCCCGATCGCCGCCGCGAGCAACATTCCGTATGCCTGTCCCTCGCTGACGGTGTCGCCACCCTGATCGATCCGGACGACGCGGCCGTCGGGCATGGCGTACCGGTTCAGGAACCGCTTCGCGGCGACGATCGCCTGCGCGTGCAACGAGCGGCCGAAGCGCGGAACCACACGGGTCGTACCGCAGCCGACGAGGATGCACGGCGCGAGTAGCCAGCAGACCACGGCCAGCAGCCGCGCGGCCCGCCTCACGCGATCGCCTGCGCGGCCTCGACTCCCTCATGGGCGAGCACGGGCGGTTTCTGCAGCGCCGCCCAGCAGCCGGTCATCAGGATCGAGACATGAACGGCGGCGAACGAGACGTTGTTGATCGTCGCCGCGTCCGGGTTGTGAACGAGGCCGTAAATGCTGGCGGAGACCAAGATCGCGACCGCGACCAGCGCCGGCATCACCGCTCCCGGCTGTCTGGCCTCTGCGCCCTTCTTGGGCGTAACGACGAACGAGCCGCTCTTGCGCAGCACGGTGTAGATCGTCGAAAGGATGTGGATCCAGAAGTTCGCCGCCGACAGGGCAAACGCGGCGAACGTGTAGGAGCCGGCGCCTGCGACGGCCGCCATCGTCAGCGCGACCGCGTAGTAGGGCACGAAGTGCACCAGGAACACCGGGGCGTTGATGTGGCCGATCGGCTGTCCACCACCCAGGAGACGGATCACCGGAAAGCTCATGTAGATGAGCACGGTCCAGCCGGATAGGAAGTACAGGCCGGAGAGGAGGTACTGCGCCTTCAGCTTCAGGGGGAGCCGTGCGCGTAGCGCCCGCGGGATCCCGGACAGGCATCCCCTCGCCCAACGCTGCTGCTGGGAGACGTAGGAGGCGGTGTCCTCGGGGCCGAGCCCCCGGGCGAGTACGTCGGGGATGTACGCGGATTTCCAGCCCTGCTCGTGCAGGTGGATCGAGAGCTCGAAATCCTCGGTCAGCGAGTTCGTCGGGAAGCCGCCGACGCTCTCGAATGCGGCGCGGCGGAACAGTACGTTGGTGCCGCAGCAGAAGACCGCATCGAGACCGTCCTTTCCTCGCGCGATGGCGCCGAAGAACAACGCCTGCTGTGCCCATGACGCCGCCGCGATCCGATTGTGCTCGGTGTTGGCGTAGTACTGCGGCGTCTGGACGAACGCCATCTCGGGGTCCTCCATCCACCCAAGGGTCGCCTCGAGAAAGCCGGGATCCGCCACGTGGTCGGAGTCGAAGACCACGATGAAGGGAGCGTTGGTCTTCGGCAGGGCGTGGTTGATGTTGCCGGCCTTAGCGCCGGTGTGCTGCGCGCGCCGGATGTAACCGACCCCGTAGCGCTGGGCGAGGTCGCGCATCGCATCGTCGTTGCCGTCGTCCAGCACCCACACCCTCACCTCCGCGCCGCGCAGGCCGACCGCGGCGGCCACGGTGAGGTCGACGATGTCGGGGGGCTCCTTGTAGACCGGGATAAAGACATCCACGGCCACGCGCTCCTTCGGGCCCCGCTTCTCCCGCACGCGCTCGTGCGACACGGTCCACCAGAACCCGAGCGCCTGCATTAGGTTGAAGAGCTCGGCGGCGATCAGGATGCCGTAGAGGTACGGGGTGCCGACTCGGTTCGGGTTGAGCAGCCAGCCGAAGTACCAAACCGCGCACGGGATCCCGAGCAAGATCAGGATGCGGACGCGCCGGCGCACGCTCCAGCCCGTCGGCACCGGCTGCCACGTAACCCGCTGGAGCCGGACATCCCAAGGTCGGCTATTCATTGAAACTCCCACACGAGCACCTGGGGGGTCTTGAAGCGCCGCACGAGCGTGCGGAAGAACGTGAGCTGGCCCACCGCCTTGTTGGTCGCGTCGAAGAACTGCTTGTTGCTCTGGAACGAGGCGAGGACGAACACGGGGCTGCCCTCCCGGGCCGCGGTCACGGGAACCGTGAGCGGCTGGCTTCGGAGCTCCGGCGCGTAGTACTCCAGCACGTACCGCAGGTCCGACGGCTCGTAGAGGATGAGGCTGTCCGGCCCGGCGTCTGCCTTGATGTCCTGGATCGCGCCCCGGAAGTCGAACAACCGCGGGTTGGCCTTGTTGAGCTGCTGATTAGCGAGCCCGATGACCAGCGTCGCGGCGACGCCACCGGCTAGCAGCAGGCGGGCGGTCGGCCGGCGTATCCAGCCGGTTATGAGCCGCGCGATCAGGAGCAGCACCAGCGGCACCACGACCAGGAAGTTGCGCACCTCGAACAGCGAGCGGTCGAACGCAGAGACGATGATCAGCAGCACGACGAGGCCGAACGCCGCCGCCGCCAGCGCGGCCGTCTGGTGGGATCCGCCGCGGCCAAGCAACGCCAGAGACCCGAGCAGGAACAACGGCCACATCGCTGCCAGGAGCACGGTGGTCGCATTGGGCTGGTAGCCCCACAGCGACCACGCCATGTTCGACAGGACTGAGTAAAACGACAAGTAATCGTAGGTGCCGCTCGGCGAGCCGGCCGCTGCGGTCGTGTACTGAAATTGGTGGGCGGCGAACACGATGAACGGCACGAGCTGCATCGCGAGCACCGCCGCCGAGTAGGCGAAGCCGATCGCGAGCGGCCGCACCGGCTCGGCCTTCCGGCGGCGGTGGAAGAGGACCCCCACGAAGATGCACTGCTGAATCGCGATCAGCAGCACACCGAAGTAGTGCGACCACAGCAGCGCGGAGGTCGCGAGGATGTACGCGGCCCAGTTGCCCATCGTTCCGTTGCGAATCGCCCGCAGCTGCGTCAGCAGCGCGAGCAGCCCGAACAACGCCGCGAACGTGTACGGCCGCACCTCCTGCGAGTACCAGACGAGCAGCGGAGAGACGGCGGCAAACCCGGCCGCCACGAGCCCGGTGCGGCGGTCGTACAGCTCGCGTCCGAGCTCGTAGAGGACAGGGATCACGAGCGTTCCCGCTACCAGTGTTGGGAGCTGAACGGCAAACTCGCCGTGGCCGAAGGCGCGGATCGTAACCCACAGCACCAAGTCGTACAGGGGTGGTTGACGGTCGCCGTAGTACAGGGTACGGAACATGCCGTGGAGCGACAGGCGGGCCTGGTGGATGCTGATCGCCTCATCTAGCCAGATCCCCCGGGGCACCGCGAGCCGCAGCGCCAGACCGGCAAGCACGAGCGCGGCCAGGATAAGCAGTGCCGTGCGGTGCGTAGTATCGGGCTGGCCCCGTCGCGGAAGCCTGCCTTGCGGACCGAACAGCTCCGCCTCGTGTGCGCGGCGCAGTCGCCCGAGGAAGGTCCCCAAAGAGTTCTTTCCCGGCGATTTGACCGCCTGCACGGACGCATCCCCCTTTAGAAACGTGTTCCCCGACGCCACTCTAAACGAGCCCCAGACGCTGTCGGGGATTTTTCCTGCTACGCGCCTGCCCGGTATCTCAGAGCCCGGCTGCAGGAAGGTCGAGCTCGGGCTCGCGGGCCAGCGTCCGCAGCTCCACCCCCCGCTCGGCCCGGATGATGTGAACGACAGCGTTGATCAGCGCCAGATGGGTAAAGGCCTGCGGGAAGTTCCCGAGCTGTCGGCCGGTGATCGGGTCGATCTGCTCGGCGTAGAGGGCCAGCGGACTGGCGTAGGACAGCAGCTTCTCGCACAGGGACCGAGCCCGTGCCAATTCTCCGATCTCGACAAGCGCGGAGACGAGCCAGAACGAGCAGATCGTGAACGTGCCCTCCTCCCCGGAGAACCCGTCATCGGTCTCCTCGACGCGGTAGCGCAGCACGAGTCCTTCCTCCGTCAGCTCGTCCGCGATCGCGACCACCGTGTCGCGGATGCGGTTGTCCTCGGGGGGGAGGAAGCGCACCAGCGGCATCAGCAGGACCGACGCGTCCAAGGCGTCAGTGTCGTAGTGCTGGACGAAGACGCCTCGTCGGTCGAGGCCGTTCGCGCAGATATCCGCATGGATCTCCCGGGCGGCGGCTTCCCAGCGTGCCGCGGTCGCGGCGTCTGCGCGGATCCGCGCCAGCCGGGCGCCGCGGTCGGCCGCCACCCAGCACATCAGCTTCGACGATGTGAAGTGCTTTGGCTCGCCGCGCACTTCCCAGATGCCGGAGTCCGGCTCGCGCCAATTCGCCAGCGCTGCCTCGACCTGGCGCTTGATGATCGGCCAAAGCCGATCGGGCAGCTGATCCCGCGAGCGCGTGTGCAGATAGATCGAGTCGAGCACTGCCCCCCAGACGTCATGCTGGTGCTGGTGGTAGGCGGCGTTCCCGATCCGCACTGGTCGGGCGTGTTCGTAGCCGGAGAGATGCTCGAGCTCCTGCTCCTGAAGCTTGCTCTCCCCGCCGATCCCGTACATGACCTGAAGCTGGCCCTCCTCGGCCTCGGCCACGTCGGCCACGTCGGCCACGAAGTAGAAGAAGTCGTTCGCCTCGTCATCGAAGCCGAGCGTGTACAGCGCCCAGAGCATGAACGTCGAGTCGCGAATCCAGCTGTAGCGGTAATCCCAGTTGCGGTCCCCGCCGGGCGTCTCCGGCAGGGAGGTTGTGGCCGCCGCGACCATCGCGCCCGATGGGGCATAGGTGAGGCCCTTCAACGTCAGCGCGCTGCGCTGCAGATACGCGCGCCACGGATGGTCCGGGAACACGCCGTGCTTGAGCCACTCCTGCCAGAAGCGCCCGGTCCGTGCCAACCACTCCGCCGCCTCCTCGTAGCTGGTTGGAGCGGGATGCTCAGACCAGCCGAGTGCCACGAACGCGGCGTCACCCTCGTGCAGCGTCGTGCGTGCTCGCGCGCGCGGCCCCTCGAAACCGAGCCGCAGATCCGTGAACAGCCGAAGCTCGAGGTCGATCCCCTCAGAGCGGGCTAGCGCCTCGCCGTATCCCGATCCCGGGTAGGACCAGTCTGCCGCGAGCCCTCCGTAATCGAATGCCGGCTCGCACTCGAGCTTGATCTCGACCGAGCCTTGGACACACTCGATCATACGCAACATCACGTGATCGGCTTCGTGGTCGGTAGGCGAGCGCCGATGGCTGCGCGATCGCTCGGTCTGGTGGTGCCACGGCCCGATGCTGAGCGCATCGCGGACGATCACCCAGCCCATCCGCGTCTCCCAGCTGGTCTCGAGCACCATGGTCCCGGGTATGTAGCGCCGGGCCGCGGGAACGTTGACGTCCGCTGGAGCGATACGGAAGCTGCCTGCGTCGCGGTCGAGGATCGAGCCGAACGCGCTCGGTGAGTCCATGCGTGGAAGGCACATCCACTCAACGTTGCCGCTGGGGGCGATCAGCGCCGTCGCCTCGCAGTCGGATAGGAACGCGTAGTCGCCGATCGGCGGGAACGCGCTGACCTCACCCCCGGGTTCAAACGCCCCCTTCATCGTGCCGCGCGATTCTGGTACCGGGCACACTATGTGTCAAGGTATGCGCGCCCGTAACGGCGCTGCAAGGGCTGGACGTGGAACCTTCGGCAGACCGGACCTCGATTGACGCGATCGCTTCGGCGCTCGAGCCGCTGACGCCGGCGATCAGCCGCCGGAGCTCGCCCGACGGTGCAATGACCCTGATGCTCTGCGACATAGCCGATGCCGACGCCGTCGCGGAGGAGCTCGGTGAAGCGCGCTGGGGGCAGCTGCTGAGCGACCACCATCTGCTCGTGGAGCGAATCGTCGCTCGCCACGATGGCGAAATACTCAAGGTTGAGCGCGACGGCTTCTTAGCCTCGTTTGACAGCGCCCACGGCGGGCTCCACGCTGCGGTCGAGCTACAGCGGACGTTCGGCGATGGACGGGGCGCATCCGGAGCGCTGCGTTTGCGCGTCGGCCTGCACTCGGGCTTCGTGATCGACAGCTCAGCTCAGCCCCTGGGCCGTAACGTCGTCCTCGCCTCGCGGATCGCCGCGCGCGCGAAGGCCGATGAAATCCTCGTCTCCTCCTCGCTCAAGCAGTACACCGAAAGCGATCCGAGCTTCACGTTCGAGCCGCGGGGCGAGCACCACTTCAAAGGGCTGCTCGGCGAGCACGCCGTCTACAGCGTTCAGTGGTAGCACGCGTTCTTGACTCCAACGCTAGTCGCGTTAAGCTCGTGCAACCGCGCGAGGGGTGCCCGCGAGCGCTTTCGCTTTTCACACGTCGAGCACGTCGGCTGGAAGGATCTATGAAATGGCGGTGAGAGGGGACCACCTGCAGACCGGCACAGTCGTGGCCGGTTATCGGATCGAGGAGCTGATCGGTCGCGGCGGGATGGGGCTCGTCTACCGGGTCAGGCACGTCGACCTGAACCGAATCTACGCGCTGAAGGTGCTTTCCCCCGACCTCGCCGAGGACCAGCAGTTCCGGGACCGGTTCAAGCGCGAGACGCGAATCGCGGCGTCGCTGCATCATCCGAACGTCGTCGCAATCCACTACGCCGGTGACCACGAAGGACTTTTGTTCTTCGTGATGGACTACGTGACCGGCACCGATCTGCGCGAGATCCTGAGCCGGTCTGGCGCGCTGGACCCGGGCCGGGCGGTTGAGCTGCTCGACCAGTTCGCCTCCGCCCTCGACGCCGCCCATCGCCGCGGACTCGTACACAGAGACGTCAAGCCAGCGAACATCTTGATCACTGTTAGGGACGGCGAGGAGCACGCCTACCTCACGGACTTCGGCCTCGCGAAGAAGTTCGATACCGCCTCGGGCCTGACCGTCAAGGGGGCCGTCGTCGGGACGGTCGACTACATGGCGCCGGAGCAGATCACCGGTGCCCACACCGACGCGCGGACCGACATCTACGCCCTCGGTTGTGTGCTGTACCAGATGCTGACCGGCAGCGTCCCGTACGAGCGCGAGAACTCGGTCGCCACGCTGTTCGCGCACGTGCATGAGCCTCCACCCCCGCTCGAGCCCAGCGTCAGGACCGCGTATCCCGCATTCGAGCCGGTCCTCGAGAAGGCGATGGCCAAGGACCCCGACGATCGCTACCTCTCTGCCGGCGACTTTGCGCGCGACGCCGCGGCGGCGCTACACGGCATGCGGCATACGGGACCTCCGACGATCGTCGGCACCGGCGACGCCACGCCGCTCCCGGGCCCGCCCGCGGCCGAGGAGGGGACGAGAGCCCCCGAGGACGCGACGGCGACGTCGGCCGGCGAAGCCGCGCCGCCGGCGCAGGGCAGCGAGTTCATTGCGCCGGCCGGCCTCGACGCCCCGGCGGAGGAAACCCGACCCGAGGTCATCGTTCCGGAACCCGTCGCTTCGCTCGAGACGAAGATGAGCGAACCGACGCAACCGCCGGCGCCACCCGCCCAACCGCCGGCCCCACCTGCCCAACCCCCGGCGCCGCCGCCTGCTCGCGAAGAGGCCCCGCTCGTCGCCGCTGAAGCGACGTTCGTGCCGCACGCCGAAGCACCCGCCACCGGGGCACAGGCACCTTCGGCCGTGCCTCCGTCAGCCGCGCCATCGCCTCCGTCAGCCGCGCCATCGGCTCCACCGCCTCGGAGCGGCGGGGGCCAAGACGGCGAGGGACCCCGGCGCTCGCGCAGCCGCTACCTGGTGCCCGCACTCGGCGCCTTGGCGCTGATCATCGCCGCCGTCGTGGTGATCGTCATCAGCTCCGGCGGCTCGTCGACGCCGCCGGGTCAGCCCTTCACCTCCAATGCCCGGGCGGTGCCAACGAACCGCGTCACCGGCGGGGGGACCGCTTCGTTCATTTTGAACGGCGACACGCTCACCGCGATTGTGCACGTGCACGGGCTGGTCAATCAGCCACACTTCATGCACATACACGCCGGCGCCCTCGGGGCGTGTCCGCCCCCGTCAGCCGCCCGCCTTCACAATGGGCACCTTTCGATCAGCACCGGCAACGGGATCAAGTTCTATGGGCCGCCACAGGTATCGCTGACGACAAGCGGCGGCACCAGCCCGGCGAGCATCCTCGCCTCTGCGCGCTACCCGTCCACCGGGACGTTCAATTACAAGCGCACGATCACGATCCCACCGGGCGTGGCGGGAGCGATCCGTGCCGACAATGCCGTG
>JBKQJQ010000116.1:0-3838 GCA_052147875.1 Solirubrobacteraceae bacterium
TGTTGCCGCTTGCGGCACCTCACCACCGCCGGGACGGGCTGGTCTTTGGCAGGCCCTCCACTAAAGGGCAAGCAATCGTGGCCCTCTCCCGACGGCGGTCGAGGCAACCAGAGGATGTCCTATGAGCACTCACTATCCGAAAGGTGGCGTGGCGTTGGAGTAGTCGTCAGCTCTGAGGCCGCGCAGCCCGCTTCACATCCCCGCGGAGCAGGATGCTTCTTTCCGTGATTTTGCCGCGATGGCGGCTCTGGAAGGTTGTCGGCCCGCCCTCGGGGTTCCCGGTCTTGCTGACCCAGAACCTATGTGGTCGGTAGTGGAACTCGCCCAGGAGTTTGCGGTGAGTCTTCGCATCGTGCTTGGTGGTCGTGACCGCCTGCTGAGCGCACCCGTAGATCGCGTCACGCGCCCAGGCGTATGTCAGAAGGTTGAGTTCATCGATGTCACTGTCGTCGGCCTCGATGTTCTGCCACGTTCCCGGCTCGTCCGGGGGTGAGGCGGAGTCCGAACTTGGGGTCGAGCGGCGCCCACGTCATCGCCGCCGGCGAAGAGAGGAAGCTGATCCCGGCCTCCGGCGTTGGGGCCAAAGCGTCGTGGTGGGACACCGGGTGATCGGAGACGACGAAGGTGCGCTTCGAATCACTAGCTATGCGCGCGCAGGTGACCCCAGGCTTATGAAGAGAGTGTTCACGATCTCTTCGAGAGCGATGAACATGAGCGGGATCTCGTGGTCCGCCGTAGCCGCGGCACGGATGTGATCCTCGCGCAAGAGCTTCAGTAGACGCTGGCGACCCTCCTCAACCTCGGCCTCGCTCTTGCCACCCATGGCCTGGTGGAACGCCTCCTTGTCAGACGCCTGCATCTCAAGGAAGGCTTCGGCGGAACGCTCGCTGAACTCGCGCAGCGCTTCACGCGCCTGGGGAGTACGACGTTGTAGCGAAGCGATGAAGAGCATCATGATCAAGCGATCCTCATCTGTACCCAGGTAAGCCGGTGCCTCCAACCGGCGCGTTACGTCAGCGGCGAGGTTCTCGATGATGTCCAGAGCCTTGTAGGCCTCGGTCACGGTGGTGCCGTCATTGAGCTTGTACTCGTAGTAGCGCCCGATCACCGCTTCGTTGATCGTGCTTCGCACGTCAGGCTTCCCGGTCGTCTTATCAAGGCGGTAGACACGCTTGGTTTTCGCGCTCGGATCGATCGCAAAACGGCGCAGCATGCAATCGGGAACGTAGTGCTGGCGCTTACCAGGCATTGGCACTTAGCGTAGGCCACCGGTCGAACGGAATCACGAGTGAGCGGAGCGCTCACACGCAGAGACCGACAGCTCGCACGATCACCGGAACGAGCGAGTCGCGAGCCTCGGCCAGTCGGGCCTGACGCTTCCTTTCGTGTCGATGCCCGCGCGGCACCGGTGATCGCAACGGCGACCAGAGGATCGCAACCGCCGGCGGGCTGCGTACGATCGGATTCGCCGAAGAGCGATCGCCCACTGAACCTGGATCGGCTTCCCCACAGTGCTCCATTCACGAAGACCGAGGCATCTGGGCGGCTCGGTTGTGGCCGACCCTGGCTTCTGCTTCAGGTCGGTGACTCGCTGGAGCGGCAGTCGGCGACTGAGTTCTCTGCCGGCGACGAAGCAGAACCCCCGCCGGGCGCGCTTGGCGACAATCCTCGCGCTCGGATTTGGGCGAATCCGGTCGTCAGGACGGCGGCCGGTTGCCGGAGGGTCGCCCAATGCACTGCCTTGGTGACTTCAGCCAGCCCGCGCCCGCGCAACATCGATGGTCCCGAGCTCACGTCCCGATTTGACGGGCGAGTCGAGCGGATGCGAGACTTTTACTTGTTCACGGACCCGCTTGCGCTCCATTGCCTCAGGGGTGACGCGCTGTACATCCCACGCCAAGCCCGTCTTCTCCATTATCCAGATGAGCCACCACGTTGGATCGAACTGCCACTTCTGCAAGCCGTGCCTGGCTGACCTCGGAAAGGCGTGATGATTGTGATGATTGCCCTCGCCGAGTCCTACCAGTGCAACAAACGGATTGTTTCGACTCTGATCTCGGGTTTCGAACGGGCGCTTGCCCCAGAGATGGCAGACCGAGTTCACGCTCCAGGTGGCATGGTGCACGAAGAACACACGTAATGCGCCACCCCACAAGAAAGCTCCCAGCCCACCACGAAGCTTCCTAGTAGCGATCAGCCCAACTGTGAAGGGTGCCACAAAATAGCTCACCACTACAACAAGAGCGAACCGGCGGTGTACCGCCATCACCACGGGATCATCTAGCAAATCCGGGACATAGCGCTGCCGCGATGCCCGCTCGTCGGCAAACAGCCAGCCGAAGTGGGCGTGGACAAAGCCTCGTATCCGGCCACCCTTGTGACCGACATGCGGGCTATGTGGATCACCCACCTCATCGGCGTAAGCATGGTGCTTGCGATGGTCGGCCACCCAGTCGGGTACCGACCCCTGGACCGCCGTCGAGCCGAGAACAGCAAAGAGACCGCGGATTAGCGGGTAGGTCTTGAAGCTGCGGTGCGTGAATAGCCGATGGTAGCCCGCGGTTATGCCGAACCCACTGAGGAGGTAGAACACACCAAAGATGCGACGGTTGATGGGAGTCGCCAGAAACCACCGCTTTCGGAATGCCGCTACCAGCAGCGCCGGCGGACCGAACACAAACAGCCCGGTAAATATTCGATACAACCGACTGGCCGGGTGCGTCTCAGCTACTTCGGGCACTGACGCCTCGTCAATCATCACGGACTCCTACTCGGCACGTAAAGGTACAGCGGCAACCGACTGCGCTCACACGTCTCTTGATCAGACCCTACTCTAGGATGTGCTAGTGGGAGGACGAGCGAATCGACGAATATGAGGATGGTGCCGACTCGGCGCCACCGCGCTTGGCGGTCCCTGGCTCCTCCTATCGACGTAGGTACCCGGACTCGTTGTGCGCCTGCCGCGAGACTGAGCGATCGGTTCCAGACACCCTTCAGGCGTGAACCGGCAACGCCGTCGGCCTCCACCGAGACCTGCGCTGCGACTGCCACGGGTATGTGGGGACGGCGTCGGCCACTCCCCTCCCATGCGCGGAATCCGAGCACGAGTCGGGAGGCGTGTTAGCAGCTCCGCTGCTAACGATCAGGCCGAACCGGAAGTCCGCGGCGCTGAGCGCTGGTTTCTCCGACGTCGCCCGGGCAGCCAGGACGCTCCCGCTGCCGCTTTGGCTAGCGGACGGATCGAAGCGGAAGTCCCTGACCGTCACCGATCGAGCGGCGAGGTGACCGCTGGTTCTGAGGATGCAGGAGCCGCTGCTCTCGGTCAGCCTCGGGTCGCGGGCGAGCGCGTTTGGGCGGTTGCGGAAGCCAGGTCTACCGCGCTTTGCGTCGTCGCCGGCGACGCGTTGCCTATGTCATTGCTATGAGCCGGCTGTGTAGCAGGCGACTGCGATTCACGCGCTCCCGGCAACGAGCGAATCGACGAGCACGGCGTAAACGTTGATCGGCTCGGTCTTTCCCTTCATCAGCACCTCGCCCTGCGGCTCGACGGCGATACCGTCGCCGAGCCCGCGCCGCGTGTCCTCGTCGATGAGGATCGGCCGCTTGACGACCTTAGTGTGCGACTCGAGCCGCGCAGCCACGTTAACCGTGTCGCCCACACACGTGTAGGTCGCGCGCTCGTACGTCCCGGTGTAGCCGGCAACGACCCGTCCCGACGCGATTCCGACACCGATCTGGATCTGCACTTTGCCCCGCGCCGCCTGCTCCTCGTTGAACAGGCGGATCAAGTCGATCATCTGCCGCGCCGCGAGCACCGCCGCGCGGCGATAGTCCTCGC
>JBKQJQ010000117.1:0-3658 GCA_052147875.1 Solirubrobacteraceae bacterium
AGCGCCGGGCTCCCGGCGACGTAACGCGCTCCGGCGCGCATCGCCTCAACGACGTGCTCGCGCGCGATAGTGCTCGTGGGGCGCGGCCGGCCGTGCCAGCGAGCGACCGCGCCGATGACCGGCACGAAACTGAGCGCGTTGATCAAGAACAGCACCGCGGCGCTGCTCGCCGCGTACAGCGCTCCGCCCAGGGCGGGACCGATCGCCCGGCTGAGGTTCATGTTGACCGCCCCGAGCGAGATCGCCTGGGTTCGGTCCTCCGGCGCCACTAGCTCGGGCTGGAGCGTTTGCCAGACGGGTGAGGTCAGCGTCTGCCCGATGCCAACGGCGAAGATCAGCGCGAGCAGAATCAACGGCGTCAGCAGCCCCGCAAACGCCAGCCCAGCCAGCAGCAGGGCCGCGATCAGCATGAACGATTGCGCGGCGATCAGCAGGCGGCGACGGTCGACGAGATCACCGATCGCGCCCGCCGGCACGGACAGCAGGACAACCGGAAGGCCCGCGGCCGTCTGAATCAAAGCCACCAGCGTCGCCGACGTCGTCAGCGTCAGCATCAGCTCCTGAGCACCGACCGTCTGCATCCAACTGCCGATGTTGCTGACGAACTGCGCTGCCGCCATCCTCGCGAAATTCCGAGAACGGAACGGCGCCCACGCCGACGACTCAGTCATCGGCCTCGCCAGGCATTCAGCGAAGCAAATCGCTCGGTCCCGATGCTGCGCGCGCCGAGCAACGCGGAGAACGCACGGGTGTCCGACTTCGAGCTGTCCGCAGACGACATGGAAAGGCTCCACGCGCTCGATCGGTCATCAGGGACCCGGGCGGCGCTCGAGCGCAAATGGTGGTGACTGCTGCCGGGGCCAGCGACGGCCGACGCGTCAGCTCTCGATCCGGTCAGGACTGCAGCCAGGCGAGCAGGTCAGCGTTGATCGTGTCGGCCTGGGTGGTTGGCATCCCGTGCGGGAATCCTTTGTAGGTCTTCAGGGTTCCGTTCTGCACGAGCTCGGCTGACAGTGGTCCGGAGTCGGCGTAGGGGACGATCTGGTCGTCGTCGCCGTGCATCACGAGGACCGGGACCGTGATCTGCTTGAGGTCCTCGGTGAAGTCGGTCTGGGAGAAGGCGACGATCCCGTCGTAGTGGGCCTTGGCTCCGCCCATCATTCCCTGGCGCCACCAGTTCTCGATGATCGCTTCCGAAGGTTCCACACCGGGCCGGTTAAAGCCGTAGAAGGGTCCCGACGGCAGCGCGCGGTAAAACACGGACCGGTTGGCGGCAAGCTGGGCCTGGAGATCGTCGAACACGCTCTTGGGCAGGCCGCCGGGGTTTGAGTCCGTCTTCACCATCAGCGGCGGAACCGAACTGATCAGCACCGCTTTCGCGACACGGCTCTCACCGTGTCGGGCGATGTAGCGCACCACTTCGCCCCCACCGGTCGAGTGCCCGACATGGACGGCGTCCCGGAGATCGAGATCGGCGGTCACCGCAGCTAGGTCGTCGGCGTAATGGTCCATGTCGTGACCGTCGCTGGTCTGCGTGGAGCGTCCGTGCCCCCGGCGGTCGTGGGCGATCACCCGGTAGCCGTGCTGCAGGAAGAACAGCATCTGCGTGTCCCAATCGTCGCCCGACAGCGGCCAGCCGTGGCTGAACACGATCGGTTGACCTGAGGCGCAGTCCTTGTAGAAGATCTCCGTGCCATCGGCCGTGGTGATCGAGCCCATGCGGTGCCGCCTCCCTCGGTCTGAGCGTTGACGCTGAAGCGTCCGAACCGGCAGCGTACCCATCTCTCCCTTCGCGCCCGCGACCCAGTGACGGCCCTCGCACCAGCCCCAGCACGAATGCACGCCACCGCCTCAAACCCGCCACAGGACTCACCAGGAACGACCGTGTGGACCTCGAAGGGGATCGTCATACCAAGCTAGGGCAGGAAGTCGTCGGGCTCACGCCCCGAGGACGGTGCCCCGCAGTTCGCCGCAAGCCCCGGTCTGGCTAGAGGCCAGCCTCGAGCTCGCTGATCCGGTCCAGCAGCTCACATACGAGCACGGCGCCGGCGTAGTTGAGTCCGAGGTCGCGGCGTAGCCGCTCGGCTCGCGCCACCCTTGCGGCGCTGCTCGCGTCGAAGCGGGGGGTTGCGCTTGTCGCGGACGGGTGTGGCTCGAACAGCCCGAACTCCAGATAGCGCCGCACGTGCATGATCCTCACCCCCGCCTGCCTGGCGACGACGGTCAGCTCGACCGCCTCGCCGGCGAGGTCGCTATCACCCGACCGGGTGTGCCTGTCTGGGTTCATGGTCATGCCTCGCGCGGGTCGCTGGAGCTTTCGGCGAGCTGCTCGTAGAGCTCGCGCTCGCGGTCTGACAGCTCCTTCGGTACGACGATCTTGACGATCGCGCTGAGATCACCGCTGCCGCCACCGCGCTTGGGAAGTCCCCGTCCACGGAGCCGCAGCCGCCGGCCGCTCGACGAGCCCGCCGGAACCCGGACCCGGGCCGTGCCGGTCGGCGTCTTCACCGGGACGGTCGCACCGAGCGCCGCTTCGGAAGGCGTGATCGCGACGTCGACATCAAGATCGTCACTGCCGCGCCGGCGAAAGCGCGGATGCGGCCTCAGCACGACTCGCAGGAACAGGTCGCCGGGCGGACCGCCATCGCGCCCCTCGGCCCCTTGTCCCGCCAGGCGGATCAGCTGCTCATCACGGACGCCGGCGGGGAAGTTGACGGTGATCTCATGGCCGTCCAACGTCAACCGCCGCCGGCCGCCGGCCAGCGCGTCCTCGAGCGACAGCTCGAGCAGCGCCTCGCGGTCGAGACCGCGCAGCGACCCACCGGCGCGGCCAGCTCGCGCGCCGAACAGCGCCTCGAACAGATCGTCGCCGAACCCCACGTGGGTGCCGTCGCCGAACCCCTGGTGGGCGAAGAAGTCCTCAAAGCTCTCGCCAGGCGCCTCGCGCTCCGCCTCACGCCAACGGGCGCCGAGGCGGTCGTAACGCTCCCGCTTCTCAGCGTCGGACAGAACCTCGTAGGCCTCGCCGAGCTCCTTGAAGCGCTCCTCGGCGTCACCGTCGGAGTTCAGGTCCGGGTGGTACTTGCGCGCCAGCTTGCGGTACGCGCGCCGGATCGTGTCGGGATCCGCGTCACGCGGAACGCCCAGCACCTCGTAATAGTCCGTGTAGCTCAGCGGCATCTGCGATCGAATCCTCGCTCAAACGGGCCGGACGCGCCGCCGACAAGGATCAGGGTCGGCGATTCCCCCTGGGGACGGAGGGAAGCTCGCCAACCGGTCGAGCCGCCGGCCGAGCGCGCGAATGCGTTCGCCGCGCAGAGCGTCGCCCGGCTGCTTGGGGGTTTCACGGGAAGTCGGCGGCGGTGATCCCGTCGGCGTGCCCGGCCGGCCACTGGACCAACTCGATCCGGTAGCCATCCGGATCGGTGAGCCACGAGGTCCGCGGGCCGTCCGGACCAGCGGGATGCCGCTCCGGCTCCGGTTGTAGCCCCCGCTTCGACAGGGCCGCGATCGTGCCAGCGAGTTCGTCGACCTGGACGACGAGGTGGCTGAACCCGGTGCCGATCTGCACAGGCCCGTCGGCTGGCCTGTGCACCAGCTCAAGCGTTACGACCTCCTCGCCGGGGAACTTGAGTACCGTCAGCGTCGGCCCGTCGCC
>JBKQJQ010000118.1:0-8334 GCA_052147875.1 Solirubrobacteraceae bacterium
TCACCGGCGGCGCTGTCGCGGTGCATGCGCGCCAACGGCGTGTCGGGGTTCCCCGACCCGGAGGCTGGGCCGAACGGCGCGGTCGGTCTACCGTTGATTATGGGTTCGGACGGGTCGCTGACGGCCGAAGGTAAGAGCTTCTCCGGTCCGGCGCTGCGCAAGGCCGAACGGGCGTGCACGGGTGTATCTGCCGCCAGCCGGGGGCCCGCCACCACGCGTCGCGGCCGCCCAGCAGCGCCGGGAGCTGACCGAGGCGCGCTGCATGCGCGCACACGGTGTACCGAACTTCCCCGACCCGTCATCCTCCGGCAGCTCCCAGCCCCCCTCACTGGCAGGGATCGACACACAATCACCCGCGTTCAAATCCGCCGAGCACGCGTGTGGTGGAGGCGGTAGCGGCAATTTCGGGTTCACGGGCTGAGCTGGCGGCGCGTCCGCACGCTACCCAAGCCTTGAGCATTCCGTCCGGAGGCCTGCTTCGCTCACACAGCGAGCACCCTCCAGACGGTCGTCCAAGCACCCGCAATGCGCGGAAGGCAGGGTCTCGGTACCCAGGCGCTCGGTACGATTCCCGTATGCCTCGGCTACCGGCAGACCTGCCGCCAGGCTCAGGTGTCGTTCTCACCAACCCGGACGAGGACTGCTCGCCGGAAGCGTTCCGCGCCTTCGTCGACGAGTTGCTCGCCGCGCCCGAGCCCGAGATCGAGAGCCTCGACGCCGCCGTGGCACTACGCGCTCTACGGGTCGACGCGAACGCGTGACCGAGTCAAATCGGCCGGCGCCGGCCGAGTGGTAGGCGGTAGCAACTGAGACCTTATTCCTGCCGCGAGACGCTGCAGGAGCCGCCCTCGCCGCGCGAACCTGATGCACCCCATTTGCACCCTCGACGACTTGGGCGAGTGCTTTGCTGCTGCACAAGCGGTCGAACAAATCCTGCGCTTTGCAGGACTTCTCTGAAAATGGAGCTAGCCGGGCTCGAACCGGCGACCTCCTGGGTGCGATCCAGGCGCTCTCCCAACTGAGCTATAGCCCCGTGCGGCGGCCTTGGCCGCGCGGTAGGCCCTAGTGTAGCCCCGCATTGTCGACCGACTATGGGCTCGCGCATCCGCCTGACACGGGTACTCAGCTGACGAGTTTCTCCCGGGGGCTTGTCGCCGGGGCCAAATCCGCCGATACCTTCTTGTAACGCCCCTGTCGTTTCGATGAGCTTTCGCGCGCGCCTAACCACCTTTTTTCTGCTGATCGTGGTAATCCCGATGGCAGCGGTTGGGTTCCTCGTTTTCACGCTCATCAACGACAGTCAGCAGGGCAAGGCGCAGGCGCGCGCGAACGGGATCGCCAGCGCCGCCGCCGGCGTCTATGAGCAGGCCAGCCGCTCAGCCAGCCTCGATGCCAGGACGCTCGCGCGCGAGCTCGAGTCCACGCACGCCGGGGCGCTCCCGGCCCGCGTCGCCGAGCTGACGGATCAGGCGGGATTCGCGCGCGTCACCGTCTCTGGCGGGGGGCGCACGCTGGCCGATGTCGGCAATCCGACCGCGATCGCTCCCGGGCTCGCGATCATCAAGCAGGCCAGCTCCTCCCAAACGCGCTCGATCTTGCTCTCGGAGCTGACCGCCGCGCAGTACGCCGACCAGCTCACCGGGCGCGGATTTGAGGTCGTCGTCAGGCAGGGGGGACATACGCTCAGCTCGACCCTTCCAGGCACGCGGAACACAGCGCTGCCACGCTCTGGCACGGTCAAGATCGAGGGTGCGACCTACCAGGCGGTGAGCCTCGGCTTCGGCGGCTTCGGGACCAGGCCGATCGAGGTGACGGTGCTGTCTGACCAGGCGGCGACGGGTGGCTCCGTGGGGACCGACAGGCTGGTCGCGGCGCTGTTCATCTTCGCTTTCTTCGTGCTCGCTGTCTGCTTCACGATGCTCGCGTCGCGGGCTCTGCAGGCGCAGCTGTCGCGTTTTCTGGAGGCCGCCCGCCGGCTCGGCGGCGGCGACTTCTCGTCACCGATCCAGACGCACGGCCACGACGAGTTCGCCGCCCTCGGCGACGAGTTCAACAAGATGTCGGTCCAGCTTTCCAACCGGCTCGACGAGCTGCGCCTCGAGCAGGCCCGCGTCCGTCGCTCGATCCGCAACATCGGTGAGGCGTTCGCCTCAAACCTTGATCGCGGCGCGTTGCTGCAACTCGCGCTCGAGACCGCGATGGATGCCACGCTTGCCGATCGCGGTCGGATCAAGGCTCGCGAGCACGCGACCGATCCGCTGATCGAGGTCACCGGCGCGGGTTCGCTCGAGGGGCTCGACGAGACGATCGGCAGCTCCGAGCAGGAGGCGCTCCAGACCGCTGACATCGGCGTGGCCTCGGCCGGAAATATGAGTGTCGCGACGGTGGCGCTGGCGCCGATCGCGCCCGGCGCCCCGACCCATGGTCTGATCACAGTCTGCCGGTCCGGGCGCGAGTTCACCGAGGACGACCGTGAGCTGCTGCGGTCGCTGGCTGCCCGCACAACCCTCGCGCTCGCGAATGTCAATCTGCACCTCGACGTGCAGCGGCAGGCGATCACCGACGATCTGACCGGCTTGGCGACCCATGGCCACTTCCAGAACCTGCTCGGTGCGGAGATGGAAGAGGTCCGGCGCTACAAGTACTCGGTCGGGCTGGTGATGCTCGACATCGACGATTTCAAGTCGATCAACGACCTCTACGGCCACCAGCAGGGCGATGTCGTCCTGCGCTGCGTCGCCGAGGTGCTGCGCGACACCTCCCGTGACGTCGACGTTCCGGCGCGCTACGGCGGCGAGGAGCTGGCGCTGATCCTGCCGCACACGGATCTCGACGGGACCTACGTGATCGCCGAACGTGCGCGGGAGGCAATTGAGCAGATGCAAGTTCCGTTGCTCGATCGCCGGGGCACGCTCCAGATCACCGCCAGCTTTGGCGTCGCCGCGTCCGCCGATGGGGGCAAGGATGAGCTGATCTCGGCGGCCGATGCGGCCCTCTACACCGCCAAGCGGGAGGGCAAGAACCGAACTGTTAAGGCGAATTCACAGACCGCGAACGTACTCGGCGGTCGCTAGGCTTTCGCTTGATGGGTCTACTTGATGAAGCGATTCGCGAGCACCTAGACCTCAAGCGGCGCCGCGGCGCGGATCCGGCTGAAGTCGAGCGCGCCGAGCGCGAGGCCCTCGGGCCCGTGCGCCGCGCGCCAGAGGGGCAGCCCAGCCCCGATCTCGAGTCCGAGTCGGGTACCGCCTACGACCACGAGGCCGACGACGAGGAGAGTTGGAGCCACGGCTCGGTCGAGGATCAGCCCCCCGCGACCGCCGAGCCCGACGCCCCTGCTGAGCCGCGCGAGTACGAAGAGCCGCTCGGCCACGACGAGCCCGAGTTCGAGTCAGAGCCGGATCTCGCTGTCGCCGACGACGAGCGCCCCAGCACACCGCCTCCGCATCCCGCCGGTGGCGACGAGACTGCCGAATACGACGTCGAGGAGGCACTCGGAGCCGAGCACGAGCCCGGCGATGACGATGTGCTCGAGGAGACGCCTGAGTTCCTTCAGGACACCCCGGACCACGACCGTCTGTGGTTCGAGCAGCGTCCGCCGAAGGACTTCGACTTCGACGGCTGAGCCGCTACATCCTGAAGACGCCGTACCTGACGTCCGCCAGGGGGGCGTTCGCGGCGGCTGACAGTCCCAGACCGAGCACGTCACGCGTATCTCGCGGGTCGATCACGCCGTCGTCCCACAGGCGCGCGGTCGCGTAGTAAGGCTGACCCTGGCGCTCGTACTGATCACGCAGCTGCGCCCCGGTCTCGGGCTGGCCGACCTCGGCCATCACGGTCGCCGCCTGCTCGCCGCCCATCACGGAGATCCGCGCATTTGGCCACATCCACAGCAGTCGAGGGGAGTAGGCGCGGCCGGCCATGCCGTAGTTGCCCGCACCGAATGAGCCGCCGACTATCACGGTGAACTTCGGCACGCGCGCGGTCGAGACCGCGGTCACCATTTTGGCGCCGTGCTTGGCGATCCCGCCCGCTTCGTAGTCGCGCCCGACCATGAAGCCGGTGATGTTCTGCAAGAACACGAGCGGTATCCGGCGCTGGTCGCAAAGCTCGATGAAGTGTGCGCCCTTGAGCGCGCTCTCGGAGAACAGGATCCCGTTGTTGGCGAGAATCCCGACCGGGTGGCCTTGGATGTGGGCGAACCCGGTCACGAGTGTCGCGCCGTAGAGCTCCTTGAACTCCTGGAGTCGTGACCCGTCGACGATCCGGGCGATGATCTCGCGGGCGTCGTAGGGCTTGCGCACATCAGGTGGAACCGCGCCGAGCAGCGTCTCGGGATCGACGGCCGGTGGCTCCGCCGCCACGCGGTCCCAAGGCGGCGGCGGCTTCCGGGCAAGTGTGCTCACGATCTCGCGGACGATCTGGAGTGCGTGGCGGTCGTCCTCGGCGAGATGGTCGGTGACGCCTGAGGTGCGCGAGTGCAACTCACCGCCGCCCAGCTCCTCGGCGGTCACCTCCTCGCCGGTTGCAGCCTTCACCAGTGGTGGGCCGCCGAGGAAGATCGTCCCCTGGTTGCGGACGATCACCGTTTCGTCGCTCATCGCCGGGACGTAGGCGCCGCCAGCGGTGCACGAGCCCATCACCGATGCGATCTGCGGGATCCCGGCGGCCGACATCGTCGCCTGGTTGAAGAAGATCCGCCCGAAGTGCTCACGGTCTGGGAACACCTCGTCCTGGCGCGGCAGAAACGCGCCGCCGGAATCGACCAGGTAGATGCATGGGAGGCGGTTCTGGAGCGCGATCTCCTGCGCTCGCAGGTGCTTCTTGACCGTCATCGGGTAGTAGGTCCCGCCCTTGACGGTCGCGTCGTTGGCGACGATCGCGCACTCACGGCCGCTGACGGCACCGATCCCGGTGATGATTCCGGCGCCGGGCGCCTCGTCGTCGTACAGGCCGTGCGCCGCCAGCGGCGACAGCTCGAGAAACGGGGAGCCCGGGTCGAGCAGCCGGTCGACGCGCTCGCGAGGCAGCAGCTTGCCGCGGGCGAGGTGCCGTTCCCTGGCCCGCTCGCCGCCGCCAAGCGCTGCCCGCTCGAGCTCGGCTCTGAGGTCGTCCGCCAGTGCCCCGTTCGATTTCGCGTTCGCCTGGAAGTCCTCTGAGCCGGGGCTGACCTTCGAGCGCAGGACCGTCACGCCTTGGCCTCCACGCGCGCGAGCGGCTGGTCGACCGCCACCTTGTCACCCACCGCAACGCTCAGCTCGGCGACCAGGCCGTCGACCGGTGCCGCCAACACGAGCTCCATCTTCATCGATTCGAGCACCACCAACGGATCCCCGGCCCTAACCTGTTCGCCGACGCTCGCCGGCACCAGCAGCACCTGGCCGGGCATCGGCGCCCGCAGGTCCCCGTCAGCTTCGGCCTCCTGGGCGGCCGCCGCCGTCTGCCGGCGCACGGGCCAAGCCCAGCCGTCGGTCCCGACCCAGATCAGATCGCCGTCGGTCGCGTACGACCACTCGCCGCGTTCGCTGCCAATTGTCAGCGCGAACGTGTCGGGGCCGGTCCGCTGCGCGTCGTGTCCGACGGGGTCGCCGATCTCGATCTCGATTGGCTCGCCGGCGCCGACGCTCAGCCGCCACCACGAGCTCACGCGCCTGCGGCTGAGTCGCCAGCCGTCGACACGGGCGAACGGATCGTCGCCGCTTCGTTCGGTGCGCAGCGCGAGCAAGATCACCCCGGCGGCGAGCGCGACCTGGTGGGGCTGCCGTCCGCCGCCGATCGGCTGCAACCGTTCGATCAGTCCGGTGTCGAGCCTCGCGGCGCGCACGTCGTCGGTCCGCAGCAGCTCGCGCAGGAAGCCGGCGGTGGTGGTGACGCCGAGGATCACGGTCTGGCCCAAGGCGTGCTCAAGCTCGGCCAGCGCGGTCGCCCGGTCCGGAGCGTGTGTGATCACCTTGGCGAGCATCGAGTCGTAGGTCGTGTCGACGACGGCGCCGGTCTCGATCGCGTCGTCGACCCGCGCGCCGAGCGGCCTGCGGTAAGTCAGCACTCGGCCAGCGGTCGGCAAAAAGGCGCGCCCTGCGTCCTCGGCGTTGACTCGCGCCTCGATCGCATGGCCGTGCAGCGCGATCTCGCTCTGTGTGAGCGGGAGTCGCTCGCCCGCTGCGATCCGGAGCTGTTGTTCGACCAGGTCGAGCCCGGTGACGAGCTCGGTCACGGGATGCTCGACCTGGAGACGCGCGTTGACCTCGAGGAAGTAGTGCTCTACCGGGTCGTCGACGTCGGCGATGAACTCGACCGTGCCCGCGTTCACGTAGCCGGCCGCCCGGGCCAATGCGGTCGCCTCGTCGCCGAGCCTGTCGCGCAACCCGTCGCCCACAACCGGGGACGGTGATTCCTCGATCATCTTCTGATGGCGTCGCTGCAACGAGCACTCGCGCTCACCCAGGTGCAGCACGGTCCCGTGCGCGTCCGCCAACACCTGGACCTCGATGTGGCGCGCCTTGGGGAGGAAGCGCTCGATGAACACTCGTCCATCGCCGAACCCTGCCTCGGCTTCGCGCCGCGCCGACTCCAACGCCTGATCGAGCTCGCCCGCTGACTGGACGACTCGCATCCCGCGCCCGCCACCGCCGGCTGCCGCCTTGACCAGCAGCGGGTACTCGGCGTCGCGCGCTTCCTCGACCTCATATGACGGCATCACCGGTACGCCAGCCTGCTGCGCGAGCTCCTTGGCGAGCAGCTTGTCGCCGATCAGTTCGGTCGCCTCAGGTGGCGGGCCGACGAAGGTGACGCCGGCTGCCGCGCAGGCTCTTGCGAGCGCCGGGTTCTCCGACAAGAAGCCGTAGCCGGGATGAAGCGCCTGAGCGCAGATCTGCGTGCAGGCGGCGACGATCGCGTCGATGTCGAGGTACGACGGCACCTGAACGGCCTTGCCTGCCTCGCGAACGTGCGGCGCGTAGCGATCGTCGGGCGCGAAGATCGCCACCGACGCAATGCCGAGCCGGTCCAAGGTCCGGATCACGCGCCGCGCGATCTCGCCCCGGTTGGCGATCAGCACGGAATCGAACATCAGCTGTGCCAGTCGACGGGTCCCGACACGAGTGTGTGGCTGCCGAGCTCGCGCCCGAGGTGACGCTGCAGCGCGCGTGTGCAGGCGATCAGCGCGGGCAGGTCGACCCCGGTCTCGATGCCGATCTCATCCAGCATCGAGACGAGGTCCTCGGTCGCGATGTTGCCCGTCGCGCCCGGCGGCACCGGGCAGCCACCCAGCTCGCCGAAGCTCGACTCAAACGAATCGATCCCGGTCTCAAGGGCCGCGTAGACGTTCGCCAAGCCCTGTCCGCGAGTGTTATGGAAGTGAGCCGTCAGCTCTACGCCTGGCAGGGCCACCTGCGCGTGCTCGAAAAACTCGCGCACCTGGCGCGGGTTGGCCATCCCGGTCGTGTCGCCGAACCCGATCTCCTGTGCGCCGGCCTCGGCGAGCATGCTGGCGATCTCGAACACGCGCTCCGGATCGACGCGGCCCTCATACGGACAGCCGAACGCGACGCTGATCACGCCCTCGCACCGCAGTCCTGCCTCACGTGCGCGCGGCAGAACTCGCCCCAGCTCCGTCAATGACTCGTGCACGGAACGGTTGACGTTCCTGCGGTTATGACTCTCGGTGGCCGACAGGAAGACGTTGATCTCGTCGTACTGGTCGCGGACCGCGAGCGCGTTGTCGAGCCCGCGCTCGTTCGGGATCAGAACGCTGCGGCTGACGTCGGGCGGGATGTCGACCCGCTGCAGGACCTCGGTGGCGTCGGCGAGCTGCGGGATCACGTCCGGCCTGACAAAGCTCGTGATCTCCAGTCGCTTGAGGCCTGTGCGCGCGAGCGCGTCGATCAGTTCGACCTTGACCTCGGTCGGGACGACCTCGGGCTCGTTCTGAAACCCATCGCGCGGGCCGACCTCGCGGATCCGGGCCTCTTGGACGGGGAATGCGGTCACGTTGGCCTCAGGCGCCTAGCCCGCGCGCGATCACCATCTGCTGGACCTCGTCGGTGCCCTCGCCGATCGTGAGGATCTTCGCGTCGCGGTAGAAGCGGCACACCGGGTACTCCTCCATGTAGCCGTAGCCGCCGTGGATCTGCACGGCCTCCTCGGCGCAGCGGACCGCCAGGCGCCCGGTCTTGAGCTTCGCCTGCGCCGCCGTGAGCGAGAAGTCGCGGCCCGCGTCCTTCTCCATCGCCGCCTTGTAGACCAGCAGGCGCGCGGCCTCGATCTCGGTCGACATGTCGGCGAGCTTCGCCTGGATCGCCTGGAAGCTCGCGATCGGCCGGCCGAACGCGTTTC
>JBKQJQ010000119.1:0-16578 GCA_052147875.1 Solirubrobacteraceae bacterium
ACTTCTTCTCGCCCGTCGACAAGATGCCGTTGCTCGAGATCATCAAGGGCGAGCAGACGTCCGACGAGACGCTCTACCGTGCGCTCGACGTCGCGAAACTGATCAAGAAGACGCCGATCGTCGTCAACGACAGCCGCGGCTTCTTCACCAGCCGGGTGATCGGGACGTTCATCAACGAGGGCATCGCGATGCTGCTCGAGGGAATCCCGGCGCCAACGATCGAGCAGGCCTCGTCGCAGGCCGGCTACCCTGCCCCCGTCCTCCAGCTCTCGGACGAGCTCAACCTGAAGCTGATGCGCAAGATCCGCGACGCGGCCCAGGCCGCCGGCGAGGTCGCGAGCGGCTGGGGCGGCCACCCGTCCGAGCAGGTGATCGACCGGATGCTCGAACTCGGCCGCCCGGGGCGCCTCGAGGGAATGGGCTTCTACGACTACGCGGGCGGCAAGCGCGTGGGGCTCTGGCCGGGGCTCAAGCAGGAGTTTGAGCCGGTCGACGACCCCTCGGCGATCTCGCTCAAGGACCTCGAGGAGCGAATGCTGATCGTCGAGGCGCTCGAGTCCGTCAAGTGTCTGGACGAAGGCGTGATCGAGACGGTCGCCGACGCCAACATCGGTTCGATCTTCGGGATCGGCTTCCCGGGGTGGACCGGCGGCGTGCTCCAGTACATCAACGGCTACGCGGGAGGTCCGGCGGGGTTCGTGGCCCGTTCGCGTAAGCTGGCCGAGCGCTATGGCGAGCGGTTCGAGCCCCCGGCATCGCTGATCGCGCTGGCGGAACGCGGCGGCACGTATTCGGACGAGGCTCTGGCGACGGCCTGAGGCGCGCGCACCCCCCGTGTTGCGCGAGGTAGCCGAGTACCCCAACTCGTTCATCGAGCTGCGCCCCGGCCAGGAACGGATCGAGACCGAGCGCTACACGCTCTGCATGGAGCGGTCGAAGCTCGCCAGCACCGTCCAGCGCCAGAGCTTCGCCGCCGAGCAGATCGACGAGGTCCTGGAGGAGGTGCGGGGGCTGCTGCGCGAGCGTGGCCGCACCACGACCCAGTGGGAGATCGGCAGCGCCGCGCAGCCTGACGGGCTGGTGACGATGCTGCTCGACCGCGGGCTGACGCCCGACGACGACCCGGTCGCGATCGCGCTCGCGCTCACGCACGAGCCGCCGCCACCGCCGCCCAGCCTCGTCGCCCGCCGAGTCGCGACATACGAGGAGTACATGGCCTCCAAGGAGATACAGTGGCTCGCCTTCAGCGCGCCTCCAGAGCGGATCGCCGACGAGCGCTCGAAGGTGCGCGACGAGTACGAGCACGCGCCGCGCCTCGTGCACGCTGCGTGGCTCGACGGCGACATGATCAGCGCCGGAACGTGCGCTCCGACGGCACACGGGCTGGCGCTGTTCGGGGGCGCGACGCTGCCTGACAAGCGGCGCCGCGGCGGCTACCGGGCGCTCGTACACGCGCGCTGGATCGAGGCCCGGGAGCGCGGCCTCCACGCCCTGCTGACCCAGGGCGGCTCGATGTCGCGCCCGATCCTCGCGCGGCTCGGGTTCGAGCCCGTCGGCCGGGTCGACATGCTGATCGACGAGTTCGATTAGACCAACGAAACGCTGCGGTCGCGCCCCGCCTGCTTGGCGGCGTACAGCCCGCGGTCGGCGGCCATCAGCAGCATGTGCGCGTCCAGCGTCCCGTTGGAGTTGGTCGCGACCCCGATCGAGACAGTGATCCCTTCCGGGATCAGCCCCTGCATCCGGCGCGAGGTTTCGATCCGGAGTCGTTCGGCGGCCCGCAGCGCGCTCGCGCGGTCGGTCGACGGCAGGATCAAGCAGAACTCCTCGCCACCTAGTCGCATCGGCACGTCGCCCGCGCGCGACAGCTCCCGCAGCAGCTCGCCGAAGCGCTCGAGCGCGCGGTCGCCGATGTCGTGGCCGTAATGGTCGTTGACCTGCTTGAAGTGGTCCAGGTCGCAGACCAGCAGCGCCGCATCCGGGTGCGCGGCCAGCAGGTCGGTAAGCCCGCGGCGGTTGCGCACGCCGGTCAGCGGGTCGTGGGTCGCGAGGTGGCTGAGCTGCTCTCTGTGCTCGATCCCACCCAGTGCCGCCGACACGAGATCGGCCAGCAGCCGCACTGCGCGCCGGCGGTCGTCGCCGGGCAGCAGGCGGTCGCTCGGGTCCTCGACCACCAGGAGCCCGCGGATCGTCCCCTCGTCGCCGCGGCACGGCACCACCAGAGCGCAGTCATCCCAGGCCGCGATCCCGCGCCCGTTGCGCAGCGAACGCTCGCCGTCCTCGGGGGCCGCGGGCCAGACCACCTCGTCGGCCGAAAGCAGCCAGCAACCGGCATGCGCGCGCTCGGGCATCAGCAGGTCCTCGATCGCATCCAGGCTCAGCGTCTCGGACAGCAGCTCACACGACTGCCAGCCGCGCGTCGCCAGCAGCTGCAGGGTGATGCCGTCGCCGGCGCCATAGGCGGCGATCCGCTCAAAGCCGAGGTCTGGGACCACCGTTTCGCAGGCAGCCTCCAGCAGCTCCTCGGGGCCCGTGCATGCCGACAGCGCCGGCGAGATCCCCAGCAGCTGCGACAGCATCCTGGCGTTCTCGGTCGCGTGCTCGTTGCGCCGCGCGCTGGCGAGCGCCTGCTCGGCGTGTGAACAGATCGCGCGCAGCAGCCGCAACTCATCCTCGGTCGGCCGCCGGCCGCTGACCGGCTCGTCCATCGACAGAAACCCCAGCGGGGCGCCGCTCGAATCGCGCAGGAACACGAGCAGGCCGTCGTCCGGCTGCCAGGCGGTCGGATCGTCTGAGCGCGGGATGTCAGGCGTGTAGGTGTTGTCGATCTGATCCCAGAACGCCGTCTCGGCGGTCAAAAAGAACACCCCCGGCAGCCGTTGGCGCTCACATGAGAAGAGGTGCATCAGGGTTTCGCTGGACGCCGCTGTGCCCTCGAGCGCCAGCCGGCTCTCCTCGTTGCCGACGACCATCACGACCTCGTAGTCGTCCCATGCCGGGCGGTAGATGTTGACCACGACCGCGTTGAAGCCCGCGACGTCGCGGATCGTCTCCGCGACCGCTCGCAGGACGACCGCGAGCGACTCCTCGCCCGCGCAGCGGCCAAGCTCCAGTAGCGCCTCGAGCGGCGTCGTCGTGTCAATCGGTCGGGCTCGTGCGGGAACGCCCATCAGGCACGAATCGGCGGAATGGAGGTTGCGGCACACAAAAATGGCCAGAACTAGTACAAACCTGGACCATTCTGGGCGACCAGGGTCGCGGTAGCCCCAGCGGCACATGGGCCGCGTCCCAGCGGCTCCGAAGTGCCGTCTATACGCCGAGCGCGCGCCCGATGATCTCCTTCATGATCTCAGTCGTGCCGCCGTAGATGCGGGTCACGCGAGCGTCGACGAACGCGCGCGCGATCGGGTACTCGAGCATGTAGCCGTAACCGCCGTGCAGCTGTAGGCAGCGGTCGGTCACGCGGCCCTGGAGTTCGGTCGACCACCACTTCGCCATCGCCGCGTCCTCGGCCGACAGCTCGCCGCGGTTGAGCGCCAGCACGGCCTGGTCGCAGAACGCCGTCGCGAGCTCGACCTCGGTCGCCATCTCGGCGAGCGCGAAGCGCGTGTTCTGAAATGAGCCGATGGGCTGTCCGAACGCCCGTCGCTGCTTGACGTACTCGATGGTCGTGTCGAGCGCTCCCCGGGCCGCCGCGACGCCGGCCAGCGCGATGCTGAGCCGCTCCTGCGGCAGGTTGGCTGTCATGTACCGAAAGCCTTGCCCCTCCTCACCGAGCAGGTTCTCGACCGGCACCCGCAGATCCTCGAAAAACAGCTCGGCCGTGTCCTGTGCGTGCATCCCCACCTTCTCGAGGTTGCGCCCGCGCTCGAACCCATCCATCCCGCGCTCGATGATCAGCAGCGAGATCCCTCCGTGGCGCTGGCTCGGGTCGGTCTTGACGGCCGCGATCACGAGGTCGGCGTTGATCCCGTTGGTGATGAACGTCTTCGAGCCGTTGACGACGTACTCGGCGCCGTCACGGATCGCGGTCGTCCGCAGCCCGGCGAGGTCGGATCCCATCTCGGGCTCGGTCATCGCGACCGCCGTGATCAGGCTGCCGTCGGCGATCCCCGGCAGCCAGCGCTCGCGCTGCTCGTCGTTGCAGAAGTGCGTGAAGTACGGCAGGCAGATGTCGTTGTGGAGCGTGATCCCGAGTCCGCTGCCCGCGTCGCCGGCGAAGCTCACCTCCTCGACGACGATCTGGTTAAAGCGAAAGTCGTCGGTCCCGATGCCGCCGTAACGCTCGGGGACCTGCATCGCGAGCATCCCCTTGGTGGCCGCCTTTGCGAACAGGTCGCGCGGAACGATCCCGTCGCGCTCCCAGGCCGCGTGATTGGGGGTGATCTCCTCGGCGACGAAGCGCCGCACCGACTCGCGGTAATCGGCGTGCTCGGGCTCGAACAGCGTCCGGCGCATGCGCGGATTCTGCCCCACGGCGGGCCGCGACGGGGCGCGGCCCGTGGTCGTCGAGTCAGCGGACCGGCGCCCCAGTCGACCTCAGTGCGCTCCAGACGCCGTGGAACGCCGACACACCGATGTAGCTCGTCGACCCGGGCGAGCTGTCGCCCGCGTACCCGTACAGCGCGTGTCCGGCATACGTGACCTGAAGTCCGCCTCCGATCCGGATCGTCCCCAGCAGCGAGCTGCGGACGCCGCGGCCGGCGCGCGGCCTGCCACTCGTCCGAACCGGCGGCCACGCTGAGGCGCAGCCGCTCACCGCCAGACAAGAATCGTGATTGCGGGAATCGTGGCTGAACGCATAGACGGTGAACCCGCGGCCGTCGACGAGGATCATTCCCCGGCTCGTGCGCCGCAGCTGGATCGTCGCCGGGACCGAGGCCGCGCGGGCACGCGGGCGGCTGGGCGAGGCCACCGAAGGCGACGCGATCGCCGCCGACACGGCCGCCGCCACAACGGCGAGCGCCGCGAGAAGCCTGGTTCGGTTCAGTGACATGCTCAGTTCCTCCTGGATCGGGGCCGTGACTCAACCGCTACAGACGGCGTGGCGCGCGATTCCTTCCCCGACCGTGGTCCGGCGGCGCCGGATGAGCGCAGATGTCATCCGGGAGCGCCGATCGCGCGTAGCATTGAGAGGCGAGTGCCTCGCCTGGACCCGACCTCTCTCGGCCAGCATCTCGACGCCCTTTACCGAGCGGCATGGGCGCTGTGCGGATCGCGTGAGGACGCTGAGGACCTCGTCCAGGACACGTTTACCCGCGTGCTCGCGCGGCCCCGCAACGTCAAGACGGGCGGCGATCGCGCGTACTTGATGAGCGCGCTGCGCAACACGTTCTACTCGCGGCTCCGGAGCGCAAGCCGCCGCCCGCGCACCACCCACACGCTCGACGACGTCGAGGTGATCGAGGCTCGCACCGCGGTCCAGCCCGCTCGCGCCGCCGAGGTCGCCGAGATCTTCGCCGCGATCGCGCAGCTGCCTGAGGACTTCCGGCTCACGCTCGCGGCGGTGGATATCCTCGGACTCTCCTACGGCGAGGCAGCCGAGGCGCTCGGGACGCCTGAAGCGACGATCACAACCCGCCTCTATCGCGCCCGGCAGCGAGTCGCACGCGAGCTGGGCGACCAGCCGAGCCGCCCCGAGGTCCGGGAAGGATCAGGCCCCAACCGGAGTCTTGCGTGACGGAAGAGCAGATGAGCAACGACCCGCAGTCCCCTGAGGCCGAGCTGGCGCGACTGGCCGACGGGTCGCTGCCTGAGACGCGTACCGCCGAGTTGCGTGCCCAGGTCGCCGAGTCCCCGCAGCTTCAGCAGGCGCTCGCTGAGCAGGAACGCGCGCTGGCGCTCGTACGCAGCGCTGATCCGCCGGCCCCGGACTCGCTGCGGCGCTGGGTCGACGAGCAGGCGCGGGCCGCCGTCCCGGCACGCCGGCGTCCGCGGCTGCGGATCGGCTTCGCGCTGCCGGCGATCGCCGTGGCGGTCGTCGCGATCGCAGCCCTGGTGGTGGTCGCGTCCGAAGGCTCGAGTGCTCCGACGCTCGACCAGACCACGCACCTGGCGCTTGCTTCGGCGGTCGCGCTGGCGCCCAGCGTGTCGCCGGGCAACCCGGCGGTGCTGACCGACACGGCTGCCGGCATCCCGTTCCCAAACTGGGGGCCGACCGGCTGGAAGCCGAGCGGCGCCCGGGTCGACAAGGTCGCGGGACGGACGATCATGACCGTCTTCTATACGGACCCGGCCGGAGACAAGGTCGGCTATGCGATCGTCGGCGGAGCCCCGATCGAGGTCAAGGGGGGCATCAAGCAGACGATTGGCGGCGTCGAGTACACGTTCCTGACGATCGGCTCGGCGCAGCTGGTGACCTGGGTCCAGTCCGGCCACACATGCGTGGTCGCGGGACGCGGCGTCTCGCACGGCACGCTGCGCGACCTAGTCACCGGGTAGTCCGGCCTCGGAACGTTTTAGTCCACTATGGACTCATCCGTTCCAAGCACCCCTGCCCGCTTGACGAATTTGCGATGCTGAGCGTATGAGCCCCTCAACATCCTGCACCCATCTCGACACGATCACGATCACCGAGCTGCCGGAGGCTGTCGACGGCTGCGAGGACTGCCTGCGTGAGGGCGGCGTCTGGCTGCACCTGCGGATCTGCCTGGAGTGCGGCCATGTCGGCTGTTGCGACGACTCACCCAACCGGCACGCGAGCCGTCACGCCGCCGGCGCCCAGCATCCGCTGATTCGCTCGCTCGAGCCCGGGGAGGAATGGAGCTGGTGTTTCGTCGACGAGCTGGCGATGATCATCCCGCAGGTCAAGGGAACGACCCGGATCCCGCCGTCGCCGATGCTGTCCTGAGCCCGGGCGTCAGGGCTGGGCGGTGACGACCGCGGCGCCAGATTCGATCAAGCGGCTGGCGCTGATTGCAGCGATCGTCGCGACATCGATCGCCGCCATCGACTCGACCGCCGTCAACGTCGCTCTGCCAGCGATCAGCCGCGATCTCGGCGGCGGGTTCGCTGCCCAGCAGTGGATCTCGAACTCCTACCTGCTGACGCTCAGCTCGCTGATCCTGCTGGCGGGCTCGTTGACGGACAAGCTCGGGGAGCGCCGGGTGTTCGTCGCCGGGGTCGCGGGCTTCGGCGTCGGATCGGCGCTGTGCGCGGCGGCGCCGACGGTCGGTGTGCTGATCGCGGCCCGGGCTCTGCAGGGCGTTTCGAGCGCGCTGCTGACGCCGGCGGCGCTGGCGATCATCGTCGCCGTGTTCCCGAAGGAGGAGCGCGGCGCGGCGATCGGCAAGTGGACCGCGTGGGGCGGGATCGGAATTCTCGCCGGACCGGTGCTGGGCGGCCAGATCGTCGACTCGGTCTCGTGGCGGGGGATCTTCGTGATCAACCTGCCGCTGGTGGTCGCGGCGCTCGCCCTGTCGCGGATCGCGGTGCCCGGCCGGGCGCAGACGGCGAGGGACAAGTCGATCGACTGGGCGGGGGCGGCGCTCGCGGCCAGCGGCCTGGCGGGGATCTCGTTCGGGCTGATCGAGCAGCCGATCCTGGGCTGGTCCAGTCCCGGCGTCAGCGGCGCGCTCGTGCTCGGCCTGCTGTTGTTTGCAGGCTTCATCATGCACGAGGCCCGCACGTCGAATCCGATGCTGCCGCTCGACCTGTTCAAGCGGCGCAACTTCGCCGTCACCAACGGGCAGACGTTCGTGATCTATGGCGGCATCGGCCTGCTGGGCTTTTTCGTCACGATCTACCTGCAGGAGGTCGCCGGCTACAGCGCTCTGAAGTCGGGCGTCACGGGCCTGGTGCCGACGATCGTGATGTTCTTTCTGTCAGCGCGAGTTGGGAAGCTCGCCGACCGGCACGGCCCGCGCCCGTTCTTGACCTTCGGCCCGATGCTGGTCGCTTGCGGCTTTGCGCTGATGCTCCGCTATGGGATCAATGTCTCGATCTGGACCGATGTGCTGCCAGCGCTGCTGGTGTTCTCGCTCGGCCTGGCGATGGTGGTGGCGCCGTTGACCGCGACCGTGCTGGCCGACGCGAGCGAGGCCCAGGCGGGAATCGCGTCGGCGGTCAACAACGCGATCGCGCGGACGGCGGTTTTGATTGCGATCGCCGCGGTCGGGGCGGTCGTGTCGTCGTACTACTCGTCGCTGCTCGACCGGCGGCTCGGAGATCGCTTGCCGGCGTCGGCCCAACCGGCGGTGACCGCCGCCAAACGGCGCACCTTCGGGGTGATCTCAGCCAGCGCATTGCCGGCCGCCGACCGCTCGTTTGCGTCCTATGCAGCGAAGGCCGCGTCACGGGACGCGTTCCACCTCACGATGGGAATCGGCGCCGGCCTGCTCGTGGTGGCCGGCCTGGGCGGGCTCGCGTTGCGAACCGAGCGCCGCAGCCCGGTTCACGCGGAGGGCTGCATCGGAGGGCAGCTGGCGGGCGCACCCGAAGCGGCCGCCGACTGCGACCCAGCGTTCATCGCGGCAGCGGTTGCCGACTAGCGACGTGTTGGGATATCGACGTCGTATATCAGCGTCGATGTCCCACTGATAAGCGATTTCGCTCGGACTCGGGCACCAAGTCCAGATACTCCGGGTGCTCGCGGATGTAGTACACGACGAATGGACACCGGGGCAGCACCTCGAGACCGCGGTCCCGCGCGTCGTCGAGTGCGAACGCCGCCAACCTTGAGCCGAACCCCTGACGCTCGATCGCCGGGTCGACCTCGGCGTGCGTGAGCCGGATCCGGCCGCCTTGCAGCCGGTAGTCCAACAGCCCCGCGCGCCTGCCGTCGACCTCCAGCACGTAGCGCTGGTTTTCGGGCTCGTCGCGCACCTCGACGACTGGCATCACGCCGATCGTAGCCCGAGATCGAGCATCGCCACCAGCCGCTCGAAGGTCCCGTCCAGCGACAGCTCGATCGCGAACCCACCCAACTGCTCGAGCGACACGAACCCGTGCAGCGCCGCGCGGACGATCCGCACGCCGTGGATCGCGTCGTCGCCCTCGAGCCCGTAGCCCGCGATCACAGCCACGATCACGTCGAGCAGCCGGCGCGCCGCGTCGGCGTCCTCGGCGGCGGGGTCTTCGGGTGCCCGCTGCAGAGCGGCGTACAGGCCCGGGTGGCTCTGCGCGTAGTCGCGGTAGGTGTTGGCGATGGCCCGCAGAGCTTCCCCCTGAGCCCGGCCCGCGGCCGCGGCCGCGACCGCTGCCGCGAGCTCGCTCGCCGCGCGGGCGCGCAGCCGGCGGCGCAGGTCGGCGAGGCTCGCGACGTGGGCGTACAGCGAAGGCGCCCGGATCCCGAGGCGATCGGCGAGCGCCGCCAGCGTGACCGCTTCAAAGCCGCTCGCGTCAGCCAGCTCGGCCGCTGCCTCGACGACCGCCTCGGAGTCAAGCCCGGCGCGCGGCATCAGCTGGCCTCTTTGATCGCCCTGTCGATCGCATCGCTGGGTGAGCGGACGGCCGGTCCGTGGCCAACGACGAGCAGCGCCGGCTCCAGCGCTCGCAGGTCGCGCGCCGACTGCAGGTCCTGCTGCTTGTCGAACGTCGCCATCGCGGCGAGCGGGAAGCGCCAGTAGTAGTGGTTGGAGACCGCTACGCGGCCGTAGCTCGTGAATACATCACCCGCGATCAGCGTCCGGTCGCGCGTATCGAGGAACGCAATGTGGCCGGGCGTGTGACCGGGGCTCGCGACGACCTCGAGGCTGCCGACGCGGTCGCCTGGCTGCAACCGGACATCGGGCACGGTCCTGATCTTCGGCCAGCTGCCGGTCAGCTTGCCCTCGACCACCTTCTCGCCAGCGTGGATCCGGGCGTCGGTCTCGCTCATCAGCACCTCGACGCCGGCGCCGAGGTCGCCCCTGAGCTCGTCCAGCGAGCCTACGTGATCGCCATGGCCGTGTGTTAGCGCGATCCTGCGAATCGGTGCCCCGGCCTGCTCGGCGGCCGCGCGGATCGCCGCCCCGCTGCGACCCACCATCGTGTCGACTAGCGTGAACCCGTCCTCCTCCCTGACCAGGTACGCGTTGACGAACCGCAGCCGGGTCATCTGAATCAACGTGTCGGTAATCGGTGTGGCCTTCATCTCAAGCTCCTTCCGCTGTCCGCTGTCCGCTGTCTATGTCCGGTATCGCCTATCTTTGCCTAATAGGACCATACCTAATGCTCATAGATTTGTCAAACGATGCCTTCAACGCACATCGGGCCCACGTCTATGCTCGGCCGGGTGTCCGCCATCCACGCACAACACAGGTGGGTGGCGGCGACCGCCTCGCTGCTCGCGCTCGGCCTGTCTGCCTGCGGTGGCTCGTCGTCCACCCCACAGGCGACGCTGAACTCCTTCCTCACGGCCTGGCGCCAGCACAACTTCGCCGCCATGCGACGACAGGTGCTCGACCCGCTGGGGGACTTCGAGGCGGTCAATGCCGGCGCCCTGTCCGGGCTCGGTGTCAGCGCACCTCAGCTCTCGGCGGGTCGCGTCAAACAGTCCGGGTCGGGGGCCTCGGCGAACGTCGTCGAGCGGTTCGCGCTCCCGGCGGCGGGCGAGTGGACCACGCGCACGACCGTCCGGCTGATCGATCACAAGGGCAAGTGGTTCGTCGCCTGGACGCCGGCGACGATCAACCCAGCGTTGCATGCCGGCGACCAGATCGCGCTGACCCGCGAATGGCGGACGCGAGCCGCGATCCTCGGTGCCGGTGGCGCCGCGCTGACGACGCAGCAGCCGGTGGTCACCGTGGGCGTCGTCGGCAGCCGAATCAAGGACGCTCACGCGGTCAGCGCCGACCTGCTGGCGGCCGGCGCGACGAGCTCCCAGATCCGCCCAGCGCTCGCCCAGGCCAAGGCGCACCCGAGCTACTTCGACCCCGTGTTTCAGGTCTCCAAGGGCCGCTTTGAGCAGCTCAAGAACCAGCCGGGGCCCGGCAACGTATACGCGGTGCCGGGCACGCAGTTCGAGCTGACGAGCAACCGGGGCGCCCTGACTCCGCAGCTCGGCGCGCACGTGATCGGGTCAGTCGGACCCGTGACGGCCGAGGAGCTCCAACACCTCGGGCCGCCGTACGACGCCTCGAGCGTCGTAGGTCAGACGGGGATCGAGGAGACCTACGAGCACGACCTGGCCGGCACGCCCACAAGCCGAGTCGTGGTCTACAACGCGGCCGGCGCGCCGGTCCAGACGCTGACAACCTTCCAGGGCCACCCCGGCAGGCCGGTGATCACAACGATCGACCCGGGGGTCCAGCGAGCCGCCGAGGCGGCGCTCGCTGGTGAGCATCGCAACGTCGCGATGGTCGCGATCCGCGCGTCGACCGGCCAGGTGCTGGCGGTCGTCAGCGATCCGGTCAGCTACGCGTACGACCAGGCGCTCGAAGGCGAGTACCCGCCCGGGTCGACGTTCAAGGTCCTGACCAGCACAGCGCTGATCCGCGCCGGCCTCTCGCCGAGCTCGTCGGCGACATGCCTGCCGACGGTGACCGTCGACGGGGAGGTGTTCAACAACGCCGAGGGCGAGCAGCCGGTCCAGAACCTTGCGCAGGCGTTCACGGAGTCGTGCAACACCGCCTTCATCTCGCTCGCGACCGCGCACCTTCACCCGGCCGACTTCACGTCCGCGGCGTCGCTCTACGGCCTGCGCGCATCGCCCCAGCCCGGGCTGCCGGCGTTCGGCGCCGTCGTCCCGCGGCCGACAGGCCTGACCTCGCTGGCGGCTACCGCGATCGGGCAAGCCGGGGTTGTGTTCTCGCCGCTCGGGATGGCGACCGTCGCCGCCGCGATCGACAGCGGCGCGGTCCGCCAGCCGGTGCTCGTCAGCGGGTCACCCGATGCCGGCGTGGCCGCCCAGCCGCTGCCGGCCGGCGTGACGGCGGCCCTGCGTCCGATGATGGCCGACGTCGTGACCAGCGGGACCGCCTCGGGGACGGGACTCCCGAGCGGGACGCACGCCAAGACCGGGACGGCGCAGTACTACTCCGGCGGCAAGCAGCGGATCGACGCGTGGCTGATGGGCTACGACGGCGACGTCGCGTTCGCGATCGTCGTCCAGAACAGCGGCGGGATCAACGGCGGCCCGCTCGACGGGCCACTGATCGCCAAGTTCCTCAGCGCGTTGGGGAGCCAGACCCGTAGATGAAGAACTCGGCAGTGCGCCGGACCTCGACGCCCCAACCGATCGCCGCCAACCGCCGCTCGAGCTCCGCAGGCTCGTAGTAGCGCTTGACGATCCGAAACTCGCTGCCGTCGTCGAGCCGGCGAGTCATCGTGTCGGCCCCGTCGACGGGCGCAACGTGGTCGCGCGCGCCGGAGTGCTCGGCGCGGGCGCTGTCGAAGAACAGGACGCGACCACCCGGCTTCAAAGCCGTCTGGACCGCGCCCCAGAAGTCGTCGAACCGGCTCTCCGGGACATGCGAGAGCCAGAAGCCGAAGAAGCAGACGTCAAATGCGTCCGCCGGCGGCACCCACTCGAACAGGTCGGCCTGGACGTACTCGACGTTGTTGCCGGCCACCCGACCGCGGTTGATCGCCAGTACCTCGGGCGCCGCGTCGACCGCGACCAGCCGACGGGCGCGCCCGGCCAGGTGCCGCGTCCACAGGCCGGTTCCGCAGGCCAGCTCGAGCACGTCGCCGCTAGGCCCGAAGCGCGCGAACTCGGCCTCAAGCGCGGCGACCTCGGTGAACCAACGCGCGTTTAACTGCTCGCCGTGGTCGAAGCGCCCCTCGCGCAGCCACCAGCGGTCGTACTCGCGGGCACGCGCCCGGTAGTAGGCCTGCTGCTCGTCTAGGAGGGCTGCTTCATCCATCTGACTGAACCTTCACGCGGTCGCTGGCCGCCCTGGCGGTGACGTAGAACGGCGCCGGGTAGGTGACCGTGACCCGGCACGAGAGCTGCCGGCCACGGTCGGCGGCCACCACGCGGTAGCGGTCCGAGTGCTGGTTGGCAAGCGGGGCGCCGTTTCGCAGCCACCGGTAACCGTCGTACTCGAACAGCTTGGTCGATGGCTTGACATGTGCCCAGGTGGCCCACTGCGCTGCGCTGCAGCGCAGCTCATTGCCGATCCGGGCGACGCCACTTACCACCGGGCGCGTCCGCACCGCCGCCGGCTCGCCCGACAGCGCGGAGCCGAGCGCGTCGTCGCTGCCCTCGTCGCTGAACCACAGCCTGCCGTCGGCAGCGGCCGTGATGATCGCCGGCTTGGCTCCGTTGTCAAGGCCCGCCTTGAACTCCTTGACGTGCATCCGGGGGCTGACGCGACCGATCGCGGAGGTCGCGCCCTCGTCCGTGAACCACATCTTGCCGTCCGGCCCGGGGCTGATCCCGACCGGCGAGCTGCCGGCATACAGGCCGTGCCTGGTCTCCGAGATCTGGCCCCGCCTCGTGATCCGGCCGATCGCGCCCGACGAGTCGGCGAACCAGATCGCACCGCCCGGCCCGGCGGCGATCCCGAGCGGCTGGCTGTCGCGGCGCAGACCGCTCGTCGTCTCCGAGATCTGGCCGCTGGCGCTGACGTCGCCGATGGCACACGTGCCGGACACGCTGCAGCCGTGATCCGTGAACCAGAGCGTGTGGTGCGGCCCCGCCGTGATCCCGAACGGCACCGCCCCCGGCAGCAGTCCGGTGCTGTACTCCGTGATCTTCCCGCTCGGCGTGATCCGGCCGATCGCCGGCGTCGTTCCCTGATCTGTGAACCACAGGTCGCCGTCGGGGCCGTCCGTGATCTCGAACGGGACGCTGCCCGGATTCAGCCCGGCGCTGAACTCGGTGATCTGACCCGTCGGCGTGATCCGGCCGATCGCGGGCGCGCTGCCTGCAGCGGTGAACCACAGGTTGCCGTCCGGTCCCGGTGTGATCGCGAACGGCACCGAGCCCTTATTGAGGCGGCGGTGATAGACGGTCAGCTTGCCCTTCGGCGTGATCCGGACGATCGCGCACCGCCCGAGACCCATGCAGCCCAGATCGGTGAACCAGAGGTTGCCGTCCGGACCGGGCGCCAGCCCGAACATGTACACCAGCACACTGGGCCCGAGCTGCGCCTCGGCGATCGTCCCCGGCTTCGGTCGCTTGGCTGCCACCGCACCTGGCGCCGACGAAATTGCCAGCGCAGCAGCGAGGACGACTGCGGACAGGTAGCGCAACGCGGGCAAGTCTACGCCGGGGGCCGTGCCGACACGCCGGCGCGCGGGCGAGTTATCGTGGTCGCCATGACCGTTGACGGAACTGCCGCCTGGCACCGGCACCTGCATCACACCGGCAGCGGCGAGCTGAGTGAGGACACTGCGCAGACGCCAGGGATGCGGCGCTACGAAGCGATCTCGGGCAAGCGCAACGGGTCGCGCAAGATCTGGATGGGCGAGAGCCACATCGAGCCGGGCATGGTGTCCGGCGACCACCATCACGGCGAGGCCGAGACGGGCATCTACGTCGTCACCGGCCACCCGGTGTTCGTGTTCCTCGAGGACGACGAGGAGCGCCGCGTCGAGACCAAGCCCGGCGACTACGTGTACGTGCCGCCGTACGTGCCGCACCGCGAGGAGAACCCGTCCGATGACGAGCACGTGGTCGTCGTGCTGGCGCGTAGCACGCAGGAGGGGATCGTCGTCAACCTCCCCAGCCTCCGCGCGGCGGTCCCCGAGCTCGAGCAGCTGATCGCGGAGCTGGCAGCAGAGCGGTAGGAGACCGGTCCGCACCGGGGTCTGGCCGGTGCGCGGAGGGCAGGATGAGCGTTTAGGATCCGGCGCATTCTGCGCCGGGCCGAGGTGGCAGCCCGGTCGGCAGCGGTTGCTCCTCAGTGCTTGGCCAACTGATCCCCCTGGCGGTCCTGTCGGCGATCACGAGCCCGACGGCGATGGCGGCCGTGCTGGTGATCCTCAACCGGCCAAATCCGCGCGCACTGTTGATGGCCTACGTGGTCGGCAGCTTCATCGCCTCGGTCCTGATCGGGATCGGCGTCGTTGCGCTGCTCAAGTCCTCGCACGTATTTACACCGAACCACGCGAGCTCGCGGCCGACGTTTGAGATCGCTGTCGGGGTCATCATCCTGATCAGCGAGGCGTGGCTCAGCTCGGCACGGTCCGCGGCCGTCCGGCGCCGATCCTCCGAGTGGCTCGCGTCGCGGCGGCAACGTAAGGCTGAGCGCTCGAGCGACGCACCCAGCCGCTCGGCGCGGATCCTCAACAGGGGCTCGGTCGGGCTGCTTGCGGCGCTCGGGGTCGCGACGCATCTCCCCGGTCTGCTGTACCTCGTCGCGCTTGGCGATATTGCGGCCGCGAACCGGGGGGCACCGGAAACGCTGGTCGTGCTGATCGCCTTCAACCTCGTGATGCTGGCGCCGATCGAGCTGCCGCTGCTGGGCTGCATCGTCGACCTGCAAGCGACCCAGGAAAAGGTCAAGACGATCGACGGATTCATCCGCAGTCACCAGCGCCGCGAGCTGCTGATCGCCGGCGCAGGCGCGGGCTGTTACCTGATCATCAGCGGCGTGATCACGCTGATCAGCAGCTGACGGGCGCTCAATCGAGGCCCTGAACAGCGACCATGTTGAAACCTGCCGCGCCCTCGCGCAGCCGCTTGGCGTCCTGGTACTCGGGCGAGTCGTAGAAGCGCCTGATCGCGTCGAGGTCCTCGAACTCGAGCATCACGAGCCGCTTCGGCTGCCAGTCGCCTTCGAGGACCGCGAGCTCGCCGCCGCGCACGAGGAAGCGGCCTCCGCCGGCCGCCACCGCCGCCGGGGAGGCCTGCTTGTAGAGCTCGTATTGCTCAGGGTCGTGGATGTCGGTCTCGACGATGATGTACGCGGGCATTGCGAGCCTCCTATGGCGCGGGTCACCGGCACTTGTTACCAGCTGTCCACCGGCGGCTTGCAAGGCACTCATCGGCGTGCGGGCGGCGGCCTGCAGGTCGCCGGCACGGGCGCTACCGGATGCAGAAGCCAGTCGCGGTGCGGTTACCGCACAGCAGCCCGCGCAGGGTGCTCCCGTCCTCATCGAGCACGATCAGCCGCTGCTCGTCGCGACCCTCGAGCAGCCGGATCGCGTCCATCATCGGCGTCGTGGGAAACGCGGTCACCGGAGCCGGTTCGACGTAGCTGCGCGCAGGCGCCTCCTCGGGGGCGTCGCCGGGGAGCCCGCCGCGCTCGATCGCGCCTACGAACCGCCGATCGTCGGCGATCAACACCGTGCGGATGTTGGGTCGCTCGAACGCCAGCCGCACGTCGCTGACGAGCGCATCGGCCGGCAGCGTCTTCGGCCTGCGGATCATCACGTCGCCGACGGTCTTGCGGGCAGCCTCCTCGAGCGAGATCGTGCCCTTTTCAGGGTCGGCCATGGCTTAATGCTACGGCTCCGCGCGCCACTCGCGGGCGAGTACAGATCGTTTACGTCGGATTCCTCGAGCAGCCGCAGCCGCGCCAAGTCGCTGAGCTCTAGCTCGAGCATCTTCCAAGTGTGGCGACCGCACGCGGCAGCTTGACGACTCAGCTCACGAACTCGACTGCGCTGGCCTTAGAGACCGTCGAGGCCCGCGCCGTCATCGCTGCGGTCAGTGGAAGTTGCACGCGGCGGCAGCGTGCTGGTAGGCCGGCGACTGCGCGTCGATCG
>JBKQJQ010000120.1:0-9301 GCA_052147875.1 Solirubrobacteraceae bacterium
GCTCGTCGCCCGCTACGACCTCGGCAACGATGAGGCGCTGGCACACCTCGAGCGCCGGCTGCGGGGGATCGGCGTGCTGCGCGCGCTTGAGGCCGAGGGCTTTCAGCCCGGCGACGACGTCGAGATCGCCGGGGTTGCGTTTGAGCTGGATCCCGACGTCTGAGACTGCACCCGAGTTCGATCCCCTGCCATATGGGCCAGGGATCGAGCAAACATTCGGGCCCGTGGCGGTGGCTACCGATTTCACCCGATCGGGATGACGCTCGCCCAGCGAGCCTGGTTACGATGCACGGCTCACGTCCGAGGAGGGACCGGTATGCGCCGTTTGCTGCTCTTGCTGTTGACGCTCACCGCTGCGTGTGCGCTCGCGCCCTCGGCGCTGGGAGCGGTCCTCAGGGTTGGCTCTTACCGCGGGATCCCAGGCCAGTACAAATCGATTCAGGCCGCCGTCAACGCGGCCAAGCCCGGCGACTGGATTCTGATCGGCCCCGGGGACTACAAGACAACCGCGAGCTCGATCCACGCGCCCAAGGGCGAGCCGACGTTCCAGGCCGGCATCCTGATCACGACCCCCGATCTGCACATCCGCGGGATGAACCGCAACACGGTGATCGTAGATGGCACTAAGCCCGGGTCGGCAGTCTGCAGCAATAAGGAGTCGGCGCAGAACTTCGGACCGGCGGCGTCTGACCCTCCCGTCGGCGGCTACGGCGTGATCGCCGCCGCGGGCCGGACCGGCGCCAACGGCGTGATGGTCTACAAGGCCGACAACGTCTCGGTCGAGAACCTGACCTCGTGCAACTTCCTCGGCGGCTCGGCCGGCGACGGCCACACGGGCAACGAGATCTGGTGGAATGGCGGCGCCGACAGCGGCAAGGTCGGCGGTTACGGGTTCTACGGCTCGTACTTGACCGGGACCAGCACCTTCTTCAAGAACGAGACCACCGCCGCCGAGTACGGGATCTTCTCCAGCAACTGGAGCGGCGGCACCTGGGACCAGACGTACACGAGCAACATGAACGACTCGGGCTACTACATCGGCGCCTGCCGGCAGGTCTGTGATCAGATCATGAACCACGCCTGGGGCGAGTACAGCGCGCTCGGTTACTCGGGCTCGAACTCGGGCGGGAAGCTGATCGTCGAGAACTCGCAATTCGACAACAACCAGGACGGGTTTGACACCAACAGCCAGAACGGCGACGAGCCGTCACCGCAGAACGGCGCTTGCCCGAACAACGGGATCAGCCCGATCACGCACACCCACTCGTGCTGGGTGTTCATTCACAACTACGTCCACAACAACAACAACCCCAATGTCCCGAACTCCGGCGGCGCCTCGGCCGGGCCGACCGGGAGCGGGATGTCGATCTCCGGCGGCCGCAACGACACGGTGATGGACAACCTGTTCGCGAACAACGACGCCTGGGGCATCGTGTTCATCCCCTACCCCGACAGTGGCCCGCCGTGCTATGGCGGGATCCTCAACTTCCCTGTGTTCGGCAAGGGCAGCTGCTACTTCGAGGGCTGGGGCAGGGCGCTGATCGACAACAGGTTCAGCAACAACGGCTCCTACGGGCATCCGAGCAACGGTGACTTCGCGGAGGTGAACCTCGAGGGCGGCCTGCCGCTCGACTGCTTCCGGGGTAACACGCAGGTCGGCGGCGGCCCGCTGACGCCCGACGCCGCGGCGCTGCAGGCCAAGCAGCCAGACTGCGTCGGCAACTCTCCAGCGGGCGTGACCAGCAACCCGCCGGCGTTCTTGACCGAGCTCCTGTGCGACACGCGGGTCGGCGGCGCAGGCAGCTGCTTGACCGGTCCGTATCCGTTGCAGACGCATGTGGTCATGCACCCGCTGCCCAAGCACCTGCCGACAATGCCGTACCCGTGCACAGGCGTGCCGTCGAACCCGTGGTGCGCGCGGACCTCCGGGTTCGGATAACCGAGGCCGCGCGGACGGGCGCCCGCCCGATCTCGGGAGCCGCGCCGCCCCAACTCGTAGATCCGGTTTCGCTCGCTCCGTAAGCTCTCGCGGCGTGAGCTGCCTGGTGGTCAAGCTCGGGTCGAGCATCGTCGCCGATGAGCGTGGCGCGGTGCGCGACGACGTGCTGGCGCGGATCTGCGACGAGCTCGCCGAGCTTCACCATGCGGGTCGCTCCGTGATCGTCGTCACCAGCGGCGCGATCGCGCGCGGGATGGGAGTGATGGAGCTCGCCCTGCGCCCGCGCGCGATCGATGAGCTCCAGGCGGCGAGCGCCGTGGGGCAGGGCAAGCTGTATCAGGTTTACGACGAGCTGCTGCGCGCTCGCGGAGTGCCGACCGCGCAGGTACTGCTCACGTTCTTTGATATGAGCGCACGGACGCACTACCTCAACGCCCGGCAGACGCTCCGCAAGCTGCTCGACTGGCGGGTGGTCCCGGTCATCAACGAGAATGACACGACGACCACAGACGAGATCTCGTTCGGGAACAACGACTTCCTCGCGGCACAGGTCGCGATCCTGCTCGGTGCCGAGCTGCTGCTGCTGCTGACCGATGCCGACGGCGTGTTCGAGTCCGACCCGCGCCTTGACCCGAGCGCCCGGCTCGTCGAGGAGGTGCAGGACTTCAACCAGCTCGAGCCGCTCGACATCGGGCATACGCCGTCGCCGCTCGGTTCGGGCGGGATGCGCTCGAAGGTGGTGGCGGCCGAGATGGCGACCGCGGCGGGAATCCCGACCGTAATCACCAGTGGCCTGCGCCCCGGGATGATCCCGGCTGCCGTCGCGGGCGAGGCGCTCGGCACGCGGTTTCCGGCCCGCGAGGGCCGCTACTCGAGCTTCAAGCTGTGGCTCAAGTACGCCAAGCCGACGCGCGGGCGGGTGCTCGTCGACGCAGGCGCGGCGCGGGCGCTGCGCGAGGGCGGCACGAGCCTGCTGCCAGTCGGCATCGTCGACGTCGTCGGGTCGTTCGACGCGGGCGACGCGGTCGAGATCCTGTTCGAGGAGCAGGCCGTCGGCAAGGGGATCAGCAACTACTCGGCGCCGGAGCTGCGCAAGGTCCGCGGGCTGCAGTCGGGCGCCGTCCGCGAGCTGCTCCCGCGCGCCAGCGAGGAAGCGATCCACCGGGACTACTTCGTGCTCGCGTAACCTTGTGAGAACGATGGCGAGCACGGCCGTATCGATCACCGATGTTTGCGCGGTGGCCAAGCGCGCCTCGCGCGAGCTTGCGACGCTTGGCTCCGGGGTCAGGGACGCCGCCCTGGAGGCGATCGCTGCGGCCTTGCCGGAGCATGCCGACGAGATCCTCGAAGCCAACTCCCGCGACCTCGAGGCCGGTCGCGACGCGGGGCTTTCCGATGCGTTGCTCGATCGCCTCGCGCTCAATGACGACCGGATCGCCGAGATGGCCGCCGGCGTGCGCAAGATCGCCGCACTGCCGGATCCGGTCGGCGAGGTGATCGACGGATCGACGCTCCCCAACGGCCTGCAGATGCGGCGTGTGCGGGTACCGCTGGGCGTGGTCGCGGTGGTCTACGAGGCGCGACCGAACGTGACGATCGACGCCGCTGCGCTGTGCCTCAAGTCGGGCAACGCCGTCGTGCTGCGCGGCTCGAGCTCCGCTGCCCATTCCAACGCAATGCTGGGCGCGGTCGCCTCGCGGGCGGCCGCCGGAGCTGGCCTACCGATCGGCGCGATCTCGCTGCTGGCTGGGGGCGAGCGCGACGAGCTGGCCGAGCTCGCGACGCAGACCGGGGTCGTCGACCTGATCATCCCGCGCGGCGGCGAGGGCCTGAAGGCAGCGCTGAAGGGTGTCGCGACCGTCCCGGTGATCTACGCGGCGTCCGGCAACAACCACGTCTATGTCGACGCCAGCGCTGACCTCGAACACGCCGAGGCGATCGTCCTCAACTCCAAGCTCCAGCGCCCGGGGACCTGCAACGCGTCAGAGAAGCTGCTCGTCCACGCCGATGTTGCGGACCTGTTCCTGCCGCCTGTGCTGGCGGCGCTGCAGGACGCCGGCGTCACGCTGCACGGCGACGAGCGGGCGCGTCAGGCCGCCGCTGGCGCCGCGATCGACGCCGCCTCCGATGAGGATTGGGACACCGAGTATCTAGCGCTCGAGATGGCGGTCGCGGTCGTCGACTCGACCGCCGACGCGATCGAGCACATCAACGCCCACGGCAGCGGCCACTCGGAGGCGATCGTGACCCGCGACACCTCGTCGGCGCGCGCCTTCCAGCTCGGCGTCGATGCGGCCTGCGTCTACGTCAACGCGTCGACGCGGTTCACCGATGGTGGCGAGTTCGGCAAGGGCGCCGAGATCGGCAACTCGACTCAGAAGCTTCATGCTCGCGGGCCGATTGGCCTCCAGGAGCTCTGCACGTTCAAGTACCTGGTCGACGGCGAAGGTCAGATCCGCGGCTGAAACCTCGCACTGAGCGCCGTGCGCATCGGAATCCTCGGCGGCACGTTCAACCCGCCACATCTTGGTCACCTCGTGTGCGCCCAGGAGGCATACCGGGAGCTCGCGCTGGACTCGGTCGCGTTCATTCCGGCCAGGATCCCGCCACACAAACCGGTCGAGCACGAGCCGGGCGCGCACCACCGTCTCGAGCTCTGCAGGCTCGCGGTCGCCGACGACGGCCGCTTCGAGGTGTCCGACATCGAGCTGCTCCGGGACGGACCGTCGTACACGGTCGATACCCTGGAGGAGCTGACCTTGAGAGCACCCAACACCGAGCACTTCCTGATCGTCGGCGGCGACATTGCCGCCGGCCTTCCGCGTTGGAGGGAGCCGGAGCGGGTGCTGGAGCTGGCGACCCTGGCGATTGCCAAGCGACGCGGTACCGCTCGCGGTGCGGTTCAGACTGCGCTCGACTCGTTGCGGGGAGGCGAGCGGGCACGGTTCTTCCAGATGCCACGGATCGGCGTCTCGTCGACGATGATCCGCCGCCGCGTGCGCGCCGGTCAGCCGATCCGCTACCTCGTACCCGACCGGGTAGCCGATTACATCGAGCAGGAGGATCTATACAGGTGAGTCCGGAGGAAATCGCCACGGCGATCGCCGAATATGCCGCCGACGGCAAGGCGCTCGAAATCGTCGCACTCGACCTACGCGGGATGATCGGCTACACGGACTACTTCGTGATCTGCAGCGGGCGCACCGATCGCCAGACGAAGGCTATCCACGACCGGATCCACCAGGGCATGAAGCACGATCACAGCCTGCTGCCACGCCGGGTCGAGGGCTTGGTCGGGGCGACCTGGATCCTGATGGACTATCTCGACGTGGTTGTCCACGTCTTCACCCCCGAGGTGCGCGAGTACTACCGGCTCGAGCAGCTCTGGGGAGAGGCACCTTCGCGCGAGCTCGGAGCTGCCGCCGCGCGCTAGCACCGCGGGGTCAGATCCGGGGCTCGTCCGGGCGCACCGGGCTGGCTTGAGCTGACTGATGAGTCAGCATTACCGCCGGCGAACGCCTGGAGGGCACCGCCGCGCCGGCCACCTTAGAGCGCCGTCATCAGCTTCGGAGCGACTTCCTTCTTGCGGCTCATGACGCCCGGCAGCGCAATTGTGCTGTCCTCTGGCTCGACGCCGAAGCTGCGCGCCACGGCGCTCACGTCACCGGCGATCAGCATCTGCGTCCCGTGCGCGAGCACGTCGGTGACCATCAGCGCGTACAGGGCGAGCTCCTTGTTCTCGCGCTCACGACGCAATGCGTCGAGCAGCTCATCCTTGCGGTCCAGGAGCGCCTTGCCGACGACCTCGACCTGAGCAATGCAGATCGTGTGACCGCCCTTGACCTGATAGCGCTTGGCGTCCTGGGTGACGAGCTGGTCGGCGCTGACGCCCGACACGTCGGTGGTCGATTCGAACATCTCGCGCCCGAACTCGCTCGCGTCGATTGCAAGCGCCCGCTCCAGGTAGGCGACGACGGCGTGGTCACGGTCGGTTGTGGTGGCCGAGTTGAGGATCACCGTGTCCGACAGGACGGCACCTAGCAGCATCATCGCGGTGGGGCGGCTCGGTTCGAGCCCGTTGTGGCGAAAGCGCTCGACGACCAGCGTGGCGCTCGACCCGACCGGGTCAAACGTCGCCGTGACCGGCACGCGCGTCTCGATCGAGCCGATGTGATGGTGATCGAGGATCTCGAGGATCTCCGCCTGGTCGATCCCGATCGCGCTCTGGGCTTGCTCGGCGTGGTCGACCAGGACGACCTTGCGTCGCGGGGGAGCGACGAGATCCGAGCGCGTGATCAGCCCGACCGGACGCTGCTCGACATCGACGGCGATCGCGGCGCCGTAGTGGCTCTCTTTGATCTGATCGGAGATGTCGTCGAGCAGGAAATCCGGCGTCACCGTCAGCGGATCGGTCTCCATCAGCGCGTGGCAAGGTGCCGCGAGCGTGACCATCCGTCCGGAGACGTAGCTGTCCAAGCGTGAGATGATGATCGCGGTGCCCTTCGCGCGTGCCAGCGCGGTCACGTCGTCGCTCGGGACGCCGGAGTTCGAGATGATCACGAGCGAGGCTCCAAGCTCGATCGCCAGCTGCTGCGCTTCGGAGCGGTCACCGACCACGACGATGTCGCCGTCGGAGATCCCGCTCGGAGTGTCGACGTCGATCGCGTGCACCCAGACGCGCCCCGACAGCTGGCGGTCCTCGCCACACAGCAGCTCGCCGTCGAGCACCTCGACGATCGCTGAGATGTAGGTCGGCGCGTCCTCGAGCGTCGAGGCATGGCGTGACTCGCGGATGTAGCGGCGAGATAGCGCGCGCTCGGTCAGGACGCCGGTCAACGCACCGTCCGAGTCGACGATCGCGACGAGCTCCAGGTCTGCCCTGGCCATCGCGAGACCCGCCTCGCGAATCGGCTCGCCCTCACCAGCGACGGGGAAGCTCGTCTGCATCACGTCGAGCGCGCGGGGCATCACGTGCGGGAGAAAGTCCGGCTCCGGCGCGCCGCTGCTGCCGAGCAGCCAGCGCGTCTGTGGGTTGCAATCGCCAAGACGGACGGGGACGTAATCGTTGTCGGGATCGAGCCGGCCCTTGAGCTCGGCGTAGCCGATCGCGGCCGCGATCGAGTCGGTGTCAGGATTGCGATGGCCGGTGACGTAGATCGTTGACACGCGTCGCGATTATCGCCGCAATCGGGTTGGTTCGTGGGCAGAATCTGGCAGGAGCTTCCCCGCGCGGGCGATTGCGTCGGCCGGGTCTGGCCGCCGGCGCAGGCGCGAGGTGCCGCGGGCCGGCGGCCAACTCGCTCGTCATCGGAGCGCCGGCGCGGTACCGTCCGGGACTGCAACCGGGGTAGCGGGCAGCGGCTGCCCCAACAAGCGTGCAGACAAGGAGACGCCCCATGCCGGCAGCCCCAACAATCCTTCCGACTCAGATCACGGCCGGCGAGGCACCCGGCCTCAAGTATCGCCTCGAGGGCGAGCTGGTTCCGGTCCTGCACATGGCGCTCGACGGCCAGGTGCCGGTCTACTTCGAGCACCACGTGCTGCTGTGGAAGTACCCCGATATGGAGGTCGGGCTGCACCCGCTCAAGAAGGGGCTCAAGCGCCGGATGTTCGGCGGCATGCCTCTGCTGCTGCTGGAGGCGCAGTCAGGAGGCGAGATCGCGTTCAGCCGCGACGCGCCCGGGCACATAGCGGCACTGCACCTGCAGGCGGGCGACGGGATCATCGTCCGCGAGCACCAGTTCCTGGCCGCGACCCGCAATGTCGAGTACGACTACACCCGCATCCAGGGGTTCGCCAACATGATGTACGGCGGCGGCTTCTGGGTCGACCAGTTCTTCGCCGGTGATCATGAGGGCGTCGTCTGGGTGCACGGCTATGGCAATGTGTTCGAGAAGGCGCTCGAGCCGGGGGAGACGATCGACATCGAGCCGGGTGGCTGGCTGTTCCGCGATCACTCGGTCCAGATGACGCAGCAGGTGTATGGCTTCAAGACCGGACTGCTGGGCGGCGGCGGCAACCTCGTGTTCAATCGTTTCACCGGTCCCGGGCGCGTCGGGCTCCAGAGCGCCTACTTCCATGAGCCGGTGCAGGACGGGTCGAGCGCCAACACGCAGAACCAGGGCGGCTTGGTGGGCGGGATCGTCGGCGGCCTGCTCGGCAACTAGCAGCGCGATGACGTTCACGACCGGGTATCTCGCCGAGCACCCGCTGCCGCCGGGAATCGTCGGCGCGCTCGGGCTCGGCGGGTACCAGCTGCTGGCCGACGTCGCCGGCGTCGGCGCGGGACGGCTCGGGCCGCAGGCGTTCCTGCTCGTCGCACCGGATCCCGACCCTGCGCTCCCGGACGCCGGGACGCAGATCTCGCTGCACCACACGCGGCTGAAGAACGACACTGAGCTGGCGCCGTTCACCCAGCTCGCGGCCCAGCTCGGCTACCTGAGGCTGTCTGGCTACCGGATCGCGCTCGAGCGGCACGGCCTGCGCAGCAAGATCAATGTGGTCAACCCGGCGACCGGCGGGATCGCGGCGACGATCCCCGATAAGCACCCAGGTGGGCTGTTCGGCGGCGGCGGGGGCGCGAGCAAGTTGCTGGCGGAGGCGCGGGCGCTGCCGCCCGCGGGACCCCCACCGGATCTCCAGAACCCGGAGCTGCTGCGTCAGGTGCTGCTCGCGCTCGCGCTGCGCGACGACACCGTCGGTGGCGCCGAGGCGGCCGAGCTGGCCGACCGGGCGCTCGAGCTCACGCGGGGCAACGCTGCGCTCGACCCGCCGGCGGCGCTTGAGGCGGCCAAACAGGCTCAGGGTTAGTCAGCTGGGCACAGCCGGATGCGTGGCTTGCCGCGGTGGGTCACCAGGACCTCCTCGCCGGCGGCGACGCGCTCCATCCAGTAGCCGAGCTTGTCGCGGAACGGATTCGATCCGACGGTGGTCGGACCCTCGGACGGCAAAGTGGAGCTAGTCGGGCTCGAACCGACGACCTCTTGCGTGCCACGCAAGCGCTCTCCCAGCTGAGCTATAGCCCCGTCGAAATCGAATTCACTAGCAAGGTTAATACATGCAAGTTGATTATTCAGCGGCGGGACGAGTCGAAGGTGAAGCATGCCCTTGCCGACGGCTAACCGCGCCGGCAGCAGGAAGCTGCGATCGAGTTTGCCGCAATAAACCCCGAACACGTGAGGCGGCTCCCGTTGTGGCGCAAGTAACCTCACTGCGACCCCCATGTCAGAGCGCCGCTACGACCCCAAGCAGATCGAGCCCAAGTGGCAGGAGCTGTGGGCGCGCGAGGGCACGTGGGAGGTCTCAAATGAGCCCGATGAGACCAACAACGCCGACAAGTCCTACGTGCTCGAGATGCTGCCC
>JBKQJQ010000121.1:0-12907 GCA_052147875.1 Solirubrobacteraceae bacterium
ACGTGGTGCAGCCGCCGCTCGTGTCGGCGTTCGGGCCCTGGCCGCTGACCATCGCCAGGTAATCGGCGAGCTCGCTCGAGCCGAGCGACTGGAATGCGCTCAGCAGTACGCCCTTGCGCTCCAGCGAACGGAGATACGGCGCTGCGGACGGCTTGCCGAGAGCATCCCTATAGCTGTCGGTCGAGAGCGCGATCTCGAACACGTGACCCACCTTCGGCAGGGAGTCGGTGGCACTCGCCGTGGCGGACGGCGCGCTCGTCGTCGCGGTGTTCTGAGCTGTGGCGGCCGCGCTCGGAGATGCGGTGGCCGGACGGGTCGCCGCGGGAGCTGAGGACGATTCGGTTACGGGCCCCGCTGCCCGCGCCGGCGCGCTCCGCGACGCCGAACCGGCCGCCGAGCCGTGCGTCGCGATCACCACCGGCCGCTGGCGCAGGGCAGCCAGCGCGGCCATTTGGGCGGCGCTGCGCCCGCTCCCGCCTGAGATGATCAGAACGGTTGCCGCGCACGACACCCCGGCGAGCAACGCCAGCGACAGGGCGCCGAGGCGGATCTCTCCCAACCCGCGGATCACGTTGTGTCGAGCGCTGTCGCGCAGTGAGAGCAGAACGCCGCGCCGCGCGCATGAACGGCGCCACAGCTGGGGCAATGGCCCCCGACCGTGGCATCTGGACCGCTGGCGAGATGCTCGATCTGCGCCAGCTCGGCGTCTACGCGCTGCAGCGCGGCGGCTTTCTCGATCAGCACGTCCATCTGGACGTGATCGCGAATCGCCATCTCGTAGAACAGCCCGCCGAGCTCAGACTGCAGCAACGCAAAGCGCTCGGTCAGCCGCTCGCGCGCCGCGACCAGCTCAGGATCGGGAGCCTGAGGCTTGGCAGCGGTCGCCGGCATGCCCGGGACCTCGGCTGTGCGCGCACCGCGGACGAGCCTCACGGGACCACAACCTGAGACGGCAGATTGCTCTGCCTGTTGACGTAGCTCTTGCCGGTCGATTTCTGAACCTGCTGCGTGACCGAGGCGCCCTGCTGCTCCTCGGTCTTGGTCGCCTTAAACCCGCTGATCTGCCCGACGCTCCCGTACCGCGTGGTCGAGACCGCCTTGCGCGGTCGCTTCGCCCGCGCGTGGTGGCTGCTGGACGTCGCCCGCGCACGGCGGGCAGGACGAGCGGCGGCGTGCGTCTGCTGCGATGTAGATCCCGCGATCGTCACCGCGCCCTGGCGCCGCGCGAGCGCCTGGATCAGTTGCGAGTCCTGGTTGTTGGACGAACGCCCCGCAAGCACGCCGATCGCGGCCGCGACCGGGATCAGGGCCAGGACGAGAGCCAGGCCGACCCCGCGCGAGCGGCCGGCCGGTCGCTGCGGCACCGACCCGGCCCGCGATGTCCGCGCCCCGGCGCCGACCTCGCTGAAGTAGCGGGCCGCGGGATCGTACGCGTGCTTGAGATGCGCCCCGCAGGCAATGCAATAGCGCTGCTGATCGTCGACCGCGGCGCCACACTGGTCGCACTGCATGTGGGCCTCTCCTGGATCGTCTGGCTGGAAAGCGGGGCCCGAGAGCTGCGGCTCTTCAGTGGCCCGCTGCGACATCTCGCTGACTTCCATCTTCTGACTCCTCATTGCAGGACGGCGGGGAGCGCTTCGATCTCGAGTTGGGCGTTGGCGACGGTGCCGATCAGTCGCACGTGAAGCGTCGTGCTCGCTTGACCTCCGAGCTGATCGACCGTGACGCTGCCGGCGGCGACATACCGGTCGCCGCGCTTGGCGAATGCGAACACCGGGAGCTGATACTGCGGGATCGCGGACAGATTGCGCACGGCGACCGCCAGTCGCGAGCTCGAGTGCTCGTGTCCGGAGAGCGCAGCGCTCGCACGGATCAGCGGTAGCACCGCGGCTGCGCGCAGCAGTGGTGCGGGCGTGCCACCGACGATCGCGAACGGCTTCGATCCGGGAGGCGGACGGCGGCTCGTGGTGTAGATCCATGTCAGCGCGCCACCGGGGGCGAGCACCGGCAGGTGCGCGTCGAAATACGAGTACTCTAAGCCGGGTCGCGCGTTGAAGTACACCAGCCGCCCGCGACCGGTCCGCACGCCGACGGAGATCGGCAGGTCGCTGACCTGGGTGTGCGATTCATTGCGCACGACGACCACGAACGCGGTCGCCGCAGGACCCGAAACGAGCGACACCCGGGATACGCGCACGGCATGGCCGGCGACCGTCACCCGCGTGCCGGTCTCGCTGACACGGATCCGGGCGGAGTTCAGCTGCAGGCGGGCGGCCTCCTCCATGGTCGTCGAGCAGCCGGCGACCAGGCAGCCGACCGCGACCAGCGCGAGTGTGCCACTAACCGAACGCACCGCTGACGTAGTCCTTGGTTCGCTGCTGGACGGGGTTGGTGAACAGCGCTCGGGCGCTCGCGTATTCGACCAGCTCGCCGAGATACATGAACGCGACGTGGTCGGCCACACGGTAGGCCTGCTGGAGGTTGTGGGTCACGATCACGACCGCGACCTCCTCCCGCAGCTTGACGATCAGATCCTCGATCACCTTGGTCGACTGTGGGTCCAGCGCTGAGCACGGCTCGTCGAGCAGCAGCACCTCGGGGTCGGCGGCCAGCGCGCGGGCGATGCACAGCCGCTGCTGCTGACCGCCCGACAGGCGCAGCGCAGGATGACTCAGGTTGTCGGCCACCTCGTCGAGCAGACCGGCCCGGGATAGCGCGTCCTCGACCGCCGGCCGCAGCGAGGCGCGGCGGGGTTTGCGACGCGCCTGCTCCCGCAGAACGTAGGCGACGTTGTCGAACACGCTCATCGGGAACGGATTGGGCTGCTGGAAGACCATCGTCACCCGGCGGCGAAGCGAGGTCGGCTCGACCGTGGCGATGTCGATCCCGTCGAGTGTGATCCGCCCGCTCAGCGCAGCTGTCCGGGTCAGTTCCGTGAGCCGGTTGAGCGAGCGCAGAACCGTCGTCTTGCCGCATCCGGACGGCCCGATCAGGCCCAGCACCTCGCCCTGGCGGATCGGAAACGAGACCGAGTTCACGGCCAGCTTTGAGTCGTACGCGACCGATAGCTCCTGCACCTGCATCCGCTCGACGGTCGGCACCGGGTTGCGCTCCGGTTGGCGGCCGGAAACGAACCCCGTCGTGAAATCGGTGCGGTTGCCGTTGGTGTCTGGTGCCAGCGCGAGCGCCGGGTGGTCGTGCCGGGGCCGCGGCATGACGCCCGCCCCTCGGTCCAGGCGCCTGATCGGCGGCGGCTTGCTCACCCCCATCGCAGCTCCTTTGACCGGCGCCCAAAGAGGTCGACGACGAGGTTGAGGGCGAGGATGATCAGCAGCAGGAAAAACGCGGCTGCGTACGCCTTGTTGGGCTGGTTGAGATCGCCCGTCGGCGCGTTGTCGAAGATGTAGCTCGTGAGCGTGCTGCCGGTGCCGCGGAGCGTGCCCAGCAGCGGCAAGTGGCCGACGCCCTGCAGCGTCTGCGTGTCGCCGAGCAGCAGAATGATGATCGCGGTGTCGCCGATCACGTGGCCGATCGCGAGCATGTGGCCGGTGATAACCGAGGGCCGCGCCGCCGGCAGCAGCACGCGCCTGATCGTCGCGCTCTTGGTCTTGCCGACGGCATACGACGCCTCGCGGACGTGATTGGGGATCGCCTGCAGCCCCTCGCGCACGGTCGAGACGACCAGCGGCAGGGCGACCAGCGACAGCATCGCGCCGGCGGCGAAGAACGATTTGCCGAACACGACGCCCGCGTTGGTCTCCGACAGAAAGCCGAGCGCCGGGGCCTCGAACAGCAGGATCCCGAACAGCGCCAGCACGACCGAGGGCGCACCCGCGAGCATCTCGACGGTCGACTCGACCGCGCGGGCAAGCCCCGCCGGGCGCCCATACTCGCTCAGCCAGACCGCGACGCCGACGCCGACTGGGCCCGCGATCGCGATTGCGATCCCGGCGACCAGGATCGTGCCGATCAGCGGATCGAGAAAGCCCCCGGTCTCGTTTTGGGTGAATCCGACCTGCGGACTGGTCCAGATCAGGTCCGGTCGCAGGAAGCGGAGCCCCTGGATCGCGAGGAAGATCACGATCGCCGCCGTGATCGCGCAGAACAGCAGCCCGAGGAACCAAGCGAACGCGAGCCCCAGGCGGTCGGTCAGGCGCCACGAAGCGCCGGGCTGGGGCGAGCGGGCACGCCCATCTGGCGCCTTGGCGGCAACGGTCGCGCTCATGCTCCGGCTCCGCCGAGGTTGAAGTAGCGCTTCATCGGCTGCTTGGCCGCCCAGCCGCCGAGCGACAGCATCGCCGATGAGAACAGCAGCACCGCAGCGATCGCAAACAGCGTGTGCTTCATCGGTGGCGAGCTGAGCTCGTCGGTGTTCTGCAGGATCGTGGGCGCCAGCCCGCGCGACGGCTCGAAGATGAAGAGCAGCCCGTCGGCGGGATTGGGCGCGAACCCGACTGTGCCCGAGACCATGTACAGCATCACGGACTCGCCCAGCGCCCGGGCGGTCGCCAGCACGGTGCCGGCGATCAGCGCCGGACGCGCGGCGCGGACGGCCACGCGCCAGAACGTCCGCCAGCTGTTGACGCCCAGCGCCAGCGAACCCTCCAGCCAACCGCGCGGGACCGACCGCAGACCTTCGGCGAAGATCGCGATCATGATCGGCGCGATCATCACGCTGAGGATCACGATCGCCGCGAGCAGGCTGTAGCCGCTGAGCTGGATCACCGGCGTGACCGATGCCTTGGCGTGCTGGCTGATCAGGTGATTGCCGATGAACGGCACCAGAACCATCACCCCGATCAGCCCGTAGAGGACCGATGGGACGCTCGCCAGCAGCCGCACGACCGGCTCGAGCATCCGCTTCAGCCACGCCGGCGCGAATTCGACCATGAATACGGCCACGAACAGCGAGCACACGAACGAGATCACGACCGCCCCCGCGGTCGTCAGGAACGTGCTCCAGATCAGCGGCCAGGCGTGGATTAAGAAACGCGGCGTCTGATCGAGGTTGCCCGACGTGAAGATGCTCTGGATCTGATCGTCGACGCTCCCGCCGGGCCCGAACCAGCCAAGGCCGTTGTGGGCGAACGACGGCCACGCCTCCTTGAAGATGAACGCCATCATCCCGACCAGCACGAGGACGACGCCGCACACCAGCGCGCCGAGCCCGAGCTCGACGCGCTGGTCGGAACTGAGTCCGTGCGGCTTGACGAATGCCTCGTCCATAGCCGGTCGGCTAGCGCTGACGCCTACCTGTTGAAGGCGGCGACTGCCCCCGCGCGGTTGATGATCTTCCCGGCTGCCTTGCTCGTGCGCACCCAGTCGAAGAACTGCTCGACCTTGATGCTCGGGTGCGCGGTCGGGATCACGGCCCAGTCGTAGCGGAACAGCGGGTAGGACTTGTTGCGGACGGCGGCGGCGCTGCACGCGACCCCGTTGACCGCCAGCGCCTTCTCGCCGGATCCGGTCGAGTGAGCAAGCCCGACGTACCCGATCGAGTTCGGGTCATGCTCGATGCCGACCTGCACGAGACCATCGGACGTGTCCTGGAGCACGTTTGAGGCCTGGGTCTGGCCGCCCAGCACGGACTGCTGGAAGAACGTGTACTGGCCGGCGGCCGAGTTGCGGCCGATCGGGTCGATCGTCGTCGACAGGTTCGATCCCGATACCTGGTTCCAGTTGGTGTCGATGCCGAGGAAGATGTTCTTCAGCGACGTCAGCGAGATGTCGCTGATCGCATTGGCCTTGTTGACACCGATGCAGAGTGCGTCGAGAAACAGCTTCTCGTACGTCGTGCCCGCGTCGCTCGGCTCGGGCGGACGCGTGTTGATCGAGAACTGGACGCGACCGGCCTGCACGTCCTTGACGCCGGCGTTGCCGCCGTCGGCGATGTACTTGAAGTAGACGTTCTTGTGGAGCGCGTGGTAGCCCTTGAACAGTTCGAGCATGTACGGCTGGGCGGCGCTCGATCCGGAGCCGGTCAGCGTCACCGCCCCCGCTACCGACGGCAACGCCAGCGCGGCGACGGTGATCGCGATGGCCGGGAGCGCCCGGCGACGGATCAGCTTTCGATTCGATCTCAACTGCTTTCCTTTCCTTGTCCTTTGTCGGTCAGTGCTTGGTCGTGTGCCGCTTGCTCTTCTTGCCCTTGGCGCTCGACTTCGGCGCGAAGTTGGGCACCTTCGGGCACCGCTTGACTGGACCGAGGTTGAACGGGCCATCCTCGGCGCCGGTCGAGTCGGTCACGACCAGTTGCACGAGCGCCTGCGGAACCGCCGCGGTCCCGGCCTTGGCCTTGGCGGGCAGGTGCTTGCAATAGGCCTGGATCGGGTCAATCGACCCTTCGGCGAAATTGAACGCGCTGAGGACGCCGCCGGCGCCGGCGTTGCAGTTGATCCCGTCCGAGGGCGTGGTGCCCTCACAGGTGAGGCTCTCGCTGGCGTTCGGCGTGACGCCATCGGAGTCGAACACGGTCGGTGACGGGTTGTAGTCGTCGATGCTGCCGCCTTGGTCGCCCTGCTGGTCGACGATGACCGTGTAGGCGGAGATGTCGCCGTTGCACTGGAACTTGTAATCGAGCAGGTTCGGCTCGTCGGCCGCGGCACCGGTCGGGTCATGCGAGATCGTGCCGCCGCAGTCCGTCAACGACTCTGGCGTTGGCGGCGTCGTCGCGGCTCCCGCGACGGCCGTGAACGCGACCGTTGTCAACGCGATGCTGGCGCACAGCGCCGCCGCTCGTCCCAACGCAACCATCCGATTCGGATCTGGCACACCTACCTCCAATGTCGATTAGCGAGACGCGCCCCCGGCCACGCTGTCGCCTGTCGCCAGCGTCGGACGCATGTTCCGGACGAACTGTTTCGTCCTATCCAATTAAGTCAATCAATTTAATTGAGTTTATCGACATTGTCCCGAGCGTGCGGTCTCGCCGTGCCGCGGCGGTGGGGCGTCGGGGTTGCGCCGGTGCGTACCGGCCGAGCGAGCCTTAGCCGTTGGCCGCGCGGACCAGCTCGACCAGCCGCGCCACGACCTCATCGAGCGTCAGGCCCGTGGTGTCGAGCACCACGGCTCCGTCCGCCGGGCGCAGCGGTGAGTGCGGGCGCGCCATGTCGCGCTGGTCGCGGATCGTCTGCTCGGCGAGCACCGTCGCGACCGGGACGTCCAGCTCGGCCGCCCGACGGCGGGCGCGCTCTTCCGGGCTGGCGGTCAGGAACACCTTGACCTCCGCATCGGGCGCCACGACCGTCCCGATGTCGCGCCCCTCGGCGACCCAGTCGCCGCTGTTCAGCAACCGGCGCTGCTGGACAACGAGCGCCCTGCGCACCTCCGGGTCGGCCGCCGCGCGCGAGGCCTGCTCAGAGACCTCGGGGGCGCGGATCGCATCGCTGACGTCGACACCGTCGAGTAACACGACATCCCCCAGCTCGATCATGACGTCGCCGGCGAGCGACGCCGGGGATGCGTGGCGCTGCAGCGAGGCAAGCGCGAGGCTGCGGTACATCGCGCCCGAGTCGAGATACGTGAATCCGAGGCGCTCGGCGACTGCGCGGGCGACCGTCGACTTTCCGGCCCCGGCGGGACCGTCGATCGCGACGACCATCAGGAGGCGAGCGCCTCGATGTCGTTGGCGAAGCCCGGGTAGGAGACGTCCGCCGCCTCGAACCCTTCCACCTCCACCCCGTCTTCCGAGGCCAGCCCCGCGACGGCGCCCAGTAGCGCCAGCCGGTGGTCGCCGTGCGCGTCCAGGCGCCCGCCGCGCAGACCGCCTGTGCCACGGACGACGAACCCATCGTCGAGCGCCTCGATCTGACCGCCGAGTCCCCGCAGCCCGTCGACGACCGTGGCGATCCTGTCTGACTCTTTGACCCGCAGCTCGCCGGCTCCGCGGACGATCGTCTCGCCCTCGGCAAAGCAGCCCAGCAGCGCGACCAGCGGCAGCTCGTCGATCGCCAGCGGCACCTCGTCGGCCTCGACCGTGGTGGCCTCGATCGGGCCGGCGCGGACATCGATATCGCAGACGGGCTCGAGCGCCTTGAAGCTGTCCTCCGGCTCCAGCTCCGCAACGACGATCGCGCCCATCCGCTGCAGGATCCGGACGAACCCCGCGCGTGTCCAGTTCACCCCGACGCGCTCGAGCACCAGCCGCGAGCCCTTCGTCAGCACGCCGGCGGCGATCAGGAACGCGGCGCTCGACATGTCGCCCGGAACCGTGACCTGCTCGAGCTCGAGCTCGTCGGCATTGCCGATCGTCGTCCGCAGCGCCCCGCGCGCCGCGCGCTCGCGCCTGACGGCGGCGCCGGCGCTGAGCAGCATCCGCTCGGTGTGGTCACGGGTCGCGACCGGCTCGATCACGGTCGTTGTGCTGGTTGCCAGCCCCGCCAGCAGCAGGCACGACTTGACCTGCGCGCTCGCGACCGGCAGCTCGTACTCGACGCCTTTCAACGTCTCGCCGTGGACCGTCAGGGGCGGGTAGCGCCCGTCGCGTGCTTCCAGACGGGCGCCCATCTGGCGCAGCGGCTCGGCGATCCGATCGACGGGTCGCCGGCGGATCGAGTCGTCGCCGTCGAGCGTGAAGCTCGCGCCCCGCTGGAACGCCAGCCAACCGGGCAGCAGTCGCAGCAGCGTGCCGGCATTGCCGACGTCGATCGGGCCAGGCGGCGGCTGCGCATTGCGCATCCCGCACCCGCGGATCACGATCTGATCGTCGCCGCGCTGCACGATCGCGCCGACCGCCTCCACCGCCTGAAGTGTCGAGCGGGTATCGGCCGCGTTGAGGTAGTTCGTGATCCGCACCGGCTCGGAGGCCATCGCGCCGACGATCGCGGCACGGTGCGAGATCGACTTGTCGGCCGGTACAGCGATCGTGCCGCGCAGCCGCACACCCGGTTCAAAGCGAACGTTCATGCGCGCGCGACCGGGAAGCCGAGGCCGGCCACCAGCTCCTGCGCCTTCTCGGCGGGCTGCTCGCCCGCGATCCACAGCGCGACCACGCCCTCGCTCATGTCGCCGGCCGGATAAAGCGCCATGTCGGTGATGTTGACCCCCGCGCGCCCGAGCTCGAGCGCCAGCTCGGCGACGACGCCCGGGCGATTGGGAACCGATGCGCGCAGCTCGAACACCGGGCCGCCCGCCAGCTGCGCCTCGAGCAGGCGCTTGCGGTCCTCGGCCGCGGCCTCGTTCCAGCGCTCGATCGTGGCGGCGTCGCCGGCGGCCAGCGCGACGCGGATCGACTCCAGGCGCTCGATCGTCGACTCGAGCTCGGCTGTCAGCGCATCGCGGTTGGACAGGTAGATGTCGGTCCAGATCGAGCTCGGTGCCCCGGCGACGCGGGTCGCGTCGCGGAAGCTCGGCCCGGTTGCCGGCAGCCGCTCGCGGCCCCGCTCGAGCGTCCCGGCCGCCTGCGAGACGAGCACGTTCGCGAGCACGTGCGGGAGGTGCGACACCGTCGCCAGAATCCGGTCGTGGGTCTCGGCATCGATCGCGGTCGGCTGCGCACCAAGCCCGTGCAGGAAGCGGTGCAGCCGCTCATACAGGACGCCGGACGTTGACTGGCCAGGCGTCAGATACCAGGTCGCACCTTCGAACAGATCGGCGCGCGCGTTCTGGACGCCTGCCGTCTCCGCGCCCGCCAGCGGATGACCGCCGACGAACCGGGGGTCGCGGTGCTCGGCCACGACCGTGCGCTTGGTCGAGCCGACGTCGGTGACGACGCAGTCTGAGGGGGCGGCCGTCAGTGCCTCGGAGACGACGTCCGGGAGGACGCCGACGGGGACCGCGACGAACACGGCCTGCGCGCCCTCGACCGCCTCGGCGACCGTCACCGCCGAGCTCTGCACGGCCCCGCGCGCGAGCGCGGCCTCGATCGCCTGTTCTGATCTGTCATGGCCGGTGACCGTCGCGCCGAGCCGCTCGGTCGCCGCGAGCCCGATCGAGCCGCCGATCAGCCCGACGCCGAGGACTGCAACGCGCATGCCGCGCGGAGACTACGCGACCGCGTTACGCCGGGCCCGGACCGCGGTCGCCAGCTCGTCAAGGATCACGACCGTCTCCTCCCAGCCAACACAGCCGTCGGTGATCGACTGGCCGTATACCAGCTCTCCAGGCTCGTCCAGGTCCTGACGGCCGGCGACCAAGAACGACTCGAGCATGACCCCGATCACGGCTCGGTTGCCCGCCGCTATCTGGTCGGCGACCGCGGCGGCGACCACGTGTTGACGCTCGGGATCCTTGCCGCTGTTGTCGTGGCTGAGATCGATCATCACCCGTTCGGGCAATCCCGCGGCCCGCAGCAGCTCGAGCGTTCGGGCCACAGGCTCGGCGCCATAGTTCGGGGTGCCCTTGCCCCCGCGCAGGATCACGTGGCAATCGCGGTTGCCGCGGGTGTACAGGATCGCCGGCGTGCCGCTGACATCAATCCCGGCGAACGCGTGCGAGACGGCCGCTGCATGCACGGCGTCGACCGCCACCTGGACGTTGCCGTCGGTCCGGTTCTTGAAGCCGACCGGCATCGACAGGCCCGAGCCGAGCTGGCGATGAATCTGGCTTTCGACCGTACGGGCGCCGATCGCGCCCCAGCACACCGCGTCGGAGATGTATTGCGGGGTGATCGGGTCCAGAAACTCACAGCCGACCGGCAGGCCAAGCGACAGCACGTTCAGCAGCAGGCGCCGTGCAATCCGCAGGCCCGTGTTCACGTCGCTTGAGCCGTCGAGATGGGGATCGTTGATCAGCCCCTTCCACCCGATCGTTGTCCGCGGCTTTTCGAAGTACACGCGCATCGCCACGCACAGATCGCCCGCCAGCTTGTCGACCTGGCGGCTCAGCCGCTCGGCGTACTCCTGCGTGGCCTCGATGTCGTGGACGCTGCACGGCCCGACCACGGCCAGCAGGCGATCGTCGTGACCGTCGAGGATCGCCTGGACATCCGAGCGGCCGCGCAGCAGGACATCTGCGTGCTGCTCGGACAGCGGCAGCTCCTCGAGCAGCTCACGCGGTGACAAGAGCGGCACCAGCCGCTCGATCCGCTGGTCGCGAACCGCATCACTGCGCTGCGTGCCGGTGAGCGTCACGTCAGCCAGCGACCGTTACGGCCGAAAGCGTCTTGCCGGCGACGGCGGCAGCCGCCTGGACATGGTCCAGGTAGTCGGCGAACTGATCGCCCACGAGCTGCTGAGCGGCGTCGCAGATCGCCTCGTCGGGGTTCGGGTGGACCTCGACGATAATCCCGTCCGCGCCCGCGGCCGCCGCAGCCAGCGACATCGGCATCACGAGGTCCCGGCGGCCGGCGGCATGGCTGGGGTCGACGATCACCGGCAGATGGGTCATCTCCTTTAGCACCGGGACCGCCATCAGATCGAGCGTGAAGCGATAGGCGGTCTCGAACGTGCGGATCCCGCGCTCGCAGAGCATCACCGCCTCGTTGCCCTCCTTGAGGATGTACTCGGCCGCCATCAGCAGCTCCTCCAGCGTGCTGGATAGGCCACGCTTGATCAGCGCGGGGCAGCCGCAGCGGCCGATCTCCGACAACAGGCTGTAGTTCTGCATGTTGCGGGCACCGATCTGGATCACATCGGCTACCTCGAGCACCGCCTCGAGGTCCCGCACGTCCATCACCTCGGTGACGACCGGCAACCCGGTCTCCGCCTTGGCCTCGGCGAGCAGGCGCAGACCCTCCTGTCCGAGCCCCCCGAACGCGTACGGCGAGGTCCGCGGCTTGTAGGCGCCGCCACGAAACAGTGTCGCGCCGGCGTCGGCGACGATCCGGGCCGTCTCCAGTGTCTGCTCGCGCGATTCGATCGTGCAGGGACCGGCGATCATCGCGAAGTGCTCGCCGCCGATCTTGCGGCCCGCGATCTCGAGGACCGTGCGCCGCCCGTGCTTGATCTGGCTCGAGGCCAGCTTGTACGGCTTGGAGATCGGCACCATGTGGTCGACCCCGGGCGTCCCGTCTAAGTCGAGACGAGCCACGAGCTCGGAGTCGCCGATCGCGCCGATCACGGTCAGCTGGTCGCCGTCGATGACGTGGGCGCGGGCGCCGACGCTCTGCACCCGGTCGACGACGGCTTGCACCTCCTCGTGGGTGGCGCTCGGTTTCATCACGATCATCATCTGTTGGTCCTTTCTTGCGCTTCGGAAGAGTACGAAACCGGCTTGGCGGGGACGGCCCCGCGGGGTTTTCCGGCGCCCGACCTCCGAGCAAGAACTCGCCGCTGTGGCGAGTGCTGGGGGTTGCGGCCGAGCGCCTAGCTAAATCGCCAGCCGTAGAAGCGCGCGTAGAAGGACCAGCCGCAGCTCTGTGCGGTGTCGCAGGAAGCGATGTGGTCGTGGCTGGTCATACGCTGCCGGCGGGGTTCTAGCAGACGGCTACGGTTCTGCCAAGCCGCTGTCGCTGAAGCCAATCAGGTGTAGCTCCTGAGGACGTTGCCCGTCCGGGCCTCGCAGCTGACCACCGCTGGGATCGGGACGGCGCGGGCGACTGCGCCGAGGGGGCGCTCACGCGAGCATGTGGTATATCGACGGTGATATTCCCCGTCGATATCCCACTAACCGGTGGCGACGAGCACCGGTCAGCCGCCGACCCGACCGCGTCTCGTGCTGGGCGCGTCAAACCCCACGCGCGCGGCGCTACGGACCACAAACCGCGCAGCGACCCAGCCGCGGCCCTGCTCGGCGGCTGAGCGCGGCGAGATCTACCGTTCAAGCACCAAACACAACCCCCGCTCGACGGCGGCCTGACAGCTACAACACACACCTCCCAACGCCACCCACAGCCATAGGCCACCCACCAAGCGCCTCAACAGGCCCAACAACCCCATCGGGTCTGACAGCTAGATCAGCTCCGCGATCGCAGCCAGGAAGCGCTCGTTCTCGGACTCGCTGCCGACCGTGACCCGCAGCGACCCCTCGC
>JBKQJQ010000122.1:0-3616 GCA_052147875.1 Solirubrobacteraceae bacterium
ATCCCCTGGGATTTACCCTGGAGCATTACGATGCCATCGGTCGATACCGAAAGGAGGAGAAGGGCCGGCCGATCGACGCAATCGGCAGCTACGAAACGCGCTCGGGCGAGCAGGTGAAGTTTGACGGAGCCCGAGAGCTCGCGACGTTTCTGACCGGCAGCCAAGAGGCACACGGGGCCTTTGCCCAGCAGTTGTTCCACTACCTGGTCAAGCAGCCCATCCGAGCTTTCGGCCCCCACGAGCTACCTGACCTGCGGCGATATTTCTCCACCCACGATTTCAACATCCGTAAGTTGATGGTCGAGATCATGGCAACGTCCGCTTTGACGCCACGGGCAGTGAAGCTGTAGAATCAAGCTGTCTGGCTGGGGTGACTGCCCCTCTACGCCTGCCTTGTTTGCGACTGCCTCGCCTTCGACCTTGAACGCTCATCCCACCGCAACCGGAAACCGGTTCACCGACTGCCCGCCGGAGAAAAACATGGCCCACCGAAGCGCTCGACGCGAGTTCGTCCGTGACCTGGGAATTGGCGCTGCGGCTTTGCCGTTTGTCTTGAACCTGCCGAGTCTCGGATTTGCGAATCAGCAGGTCCGCAAACAGCGACTGGTCGTGATGTTCAGCCCTAACGGAGTGGTGCCCTCGGCGTTCTGGCCCGACGGGGAAGGACCGTCGTTCCAGCTCAAAGAGATCATGAAGCCGCTCGAGCTGCTCAAGAACCGCACGCTAGTCCTGCACGGGCTTTGTGACAAGCTCAAGGGCGACGGCGACAACCACATGCGCGGTATGGGTTGTTTGTTAACCGGGATCGAGCTCTTTCCCGGCAATATCCAGGGTGGTTCCGACACGCCGGCAGGGTGGGCCAAGGGACTGTCGATCGATCAGGAGATCAAGAACCACCTGCAAAGCCGGTCGGAGACACGCACGCGGTTCGGATCGCTCGAATTTGGCGTGATGGTTCCCGATCGGGCCGATACATGGACCCGGATGGTTTACGCCGGCGCGAACAAGCCGATCGCACCGATCGACGATCCCTACCAGATGTTGCCGGGGAAGAGCTCGATGCCGGTCAACAGGCAGCCCATGCCGCGCATGTGGTTGTCGCCGTCACCCTTGAGCTTGTCACAAAGACCGTGCAGGACCAGCGTGCGATTCTTGAGCGCCTCGAGCGGCTTCATGATCTCTTTGAGAGCTGCGGTCGGGCTTCAGCCAAGCGGCTATCGGTGGCGCGGCTCGCCATCCAGAGAGATCATGATACGGGTCACCCTGCGGGCTTCCAGGGATCGACTCCGGGGAGCAAGAGCGCCACGCCGACGGCGGCGCACCCGGCGCGACCTGCTGATGCTGATGAAGCGCGCCCTCGCTGTATGCATGCCGTAGGAGGATCGGCGTGCGGGGCGAGTGGTGCAGCTGTTCTACGTGCGTTCGGGCGTCTCGGGCACGGGGTTTTCATTGTGTGTGGGCGGTGCCGCAGCTGTTTGTGAGAGGCGACGGGGCTTGCGCGCAGCTGCCGTGTGCGGGCGCGCGAGTTCCGCACAGAGCAGCGCGAGCAGCGCCGCCGCGCTGACGGCGAATAGCGGCGGATACTCACGAAAGCCGTCGTAGCGAAAAACGACGCGATGTATTCCCGCTTGGACGGTCGTCGCGACCAGTGCGGGTGCGACCATCTCCGTGGGCCGTGAACGTCCGTCGACGGTTGCAGTCCAGCCGGGGTCAAACGAGGCACTGAGGACGACGACGCCACGCCGGCGCATCGCGACGGTGGCGGCAGCCCGGCCCGCGGTGAGATCGTCGGCTTGCGCGACCACGGTGCCGGCCGACCGCCGGGGCGGCGGCACGGTCGACGATCGCGATGATCGAGCAAGGACGCCCGAGCCGGACTGGTCAAAGCGCACCTGCTCGTAGCGCTCGTGCTGGGCTAGGTCGGAGTGGAGCACGGGGAGCGTACGCGTGCCGATGTCAGTCCGGTTTGCGGTCAGGCGATCGACGATCGTGCCGGCGTGCAGGACGCCGCCGGCGCCTGGCAGCGTCCACAGCGAGTAGGAGCCGGCCCGGAGCGTGAGCCGAGCGTAGACGGGAGGTCTGGAGCCGGTGGGGATGATGAGGTAGTGGATCGCGAACAGCCGGTAGTCGCCCGGGTTGCGATCATCGAAGTAGTACTCGGGGTCGGTCATCAGCGAGGCGGTGCGCAGCGTGTAGCCGACCTCGTCGACGTCGCGGCTCTCGAGGTATTTGAAGACCGGGACGGCGCCGACGGTGAACTGCGCGCCCCAGTTGGACGGCATCCCCGCGTACGTCCGGCCGCCGCCGTCGCGCTTGATCACCGCGACGAGGCGATCGAGCTGGGCGCCCTTGGTGTCGTCCGCGCGGCGCTGGGCCGCGATCGCGGCGTCGTCACGGCGGTCGTAGGCGCCGAGCTGAAGCCACGCGGGGGCGAGCACCGCTCCCGCGACAACGAGCACGGCCGCCACGGAAAGGCTGGGCGGCCAACGCGGGACCCGGGCTTCGAGCAGCCGCACGCAGCCGGTCGCCAGCCACGCCGCCCCGCGACCGGCCAGCAGCAGCGCGGCGAGCTGCGCGCCCATCATGAAGCGGCGGAAGAAGACGTCGGCGCTGCCCGGGATCAGATCGACGAGCGACCCGAACGTCGTGCGCCCGAACGCGAGCAGCAGGCACACCGCGAGCGCGACCAGCGGGGCGCGGGCGTCGGCGTCAGAGGACCACGCAAGCCACGCCAATCCGAACCCGAGCACCGCGAACACGGTCACGACGGGCAGCCGGCCGTGGTCGAGCAGCTGCCCCGAAACCAGCCAGTAGAGCACGCGACGCGCGCCGTAGCCGTTGACCAGTCCGCTCTTCTGCAGCGGCTCGTTGACGGCCGCCCACCGCCGCTGCTCGATGAGCGGGACGATCACCCACGCCGACGCGAGCAGCGAACCGACGAGCAGGACCGCGGCTCGCCGTAACCGGGGGACGAGCGGCCTGCCGGCGACGAGCGGCCAGACGAGCAGCACCGAAAGCGCCAGGTAGCCGGTTTCGAAGTGCAGCGCGACGGTGAGCGCGGTCAGCAGGACAGCTCGGAAGTAGCCGCGCCCGTCGCGGATCGCCCGCCAGCTGTAGCCCCACGCGAGCGGCAACGTCCACGACGCCCACAGCTGAGTCCAGACGCCGAACCCCGTCCAAACGTACGCGTGCTGCTCGTAGCCGACCCCCGAGGCGCTGACCAGAAATGGGGCCATCGCGGCCGAAGCGGCCGCCGCCGGCCTGCCCGCCCCGAACGCGCGCGCCGAGAGGTAAACGCTGATCGGCCACAGCGAGAGGAGCAGGTACAGCGACCAGCGAAACGCCACGTCGGGGCCGACCGCCAGCCCCACCAGCCCGGTCACGATCGCCGGCAGGCTCTGGTAGTGAAGAAACTGCGGTGACCCTTCCCCGAGGAACGGGAACCAGCTCGTGAGCGGCAGGTGTCCGGCGCGCAGCTGCGCCGTCGCGAAGCGCACCATCTGCTCGTGCATCGAGCTGTCGTTCACGTACGTGACCCCGAGCGTGAGCGCCCGGAGGCTCGCGAGGTTCCAGCCGACCGCCGCGGCGACGATCGACCACGGCCACCAGGCAGCGG
>JBKQJQ010000123.1:0-7651 GCA_052147875.1 Solirubrobacteraceae bacterium
GCGGTCATCACCGGCGCGTCGTCGGGGATCGGCGAGGCCACCGCTCGCGCGCTGGCAGCCGACGGCCATCGCGTCGCGCTTCTGGCACGGCGCCGTGATCGGATCCAGGCGCTGGCCGACGAACTCGGCGACGGCGCGATCGCGATCCAGGCAGACGTCACCGACCGCGGCTCGATCGTCACCGCGGCGGAGCGTGTTCAGGACGAGCTCGGCGGCGCCGACATCCTGGTCAACAACGCCGGCGTGATGCTGCTGGGACCGTTCTCCGCCGAACTCTCCGACGACTACCGCCGGATGATCGAGACCAACCTGTTGGGCGCGATCACGACGACTGAGGTGTTCCTGGATCAGCTCGTCGCCGACGACGGCGGCGATCTGATCAACCTCTCCTCGGTGGCCGGCCGTACCGCGCGGCCCGGCAACGCCGTCTACGCCGCGACCAAGTGGGCGATCAACGGCTGGTCGGAATCACTGCGCCAGCAGCTGGCGCCCGGCGTGCGTGTGATCGTCATCGAGCCCGGCGCGGTCGCCACCGAGCTCCCCGACCACATCACCCACGCCGAGACCAGATCGGCCGTCGAGCAGATGTATGAGGCGACCTCGATCACGGCCGAGGACATTGCCGAGATCATCGCCTTCGCCGTCTCGCGGCCGCGCAGCGTGGCGCTCAACGAGATCCTCGTCCGTCCCACCGGGCAGTCGCAGTGACCAGCGATAACTCAACACCGAGAAACGAACCCGACCAATGACCCCGACCCTCGAACTGAACAACGGCGTCATGATGCCCGCCCTCGGACTGGGCGTCTTTCAGAGCCCCCCCGAGGAGACCCTCACCGCCGTCGCGAGCGCGCTCAGTACCGGCTACCGGCTGATCGACACCGCCGCCGCCTATGGCAACGAGCGCCAGGTCGGCGAGCCCGTCCAGCGTTCCGACCTGGACCGGTCTGAGGTGTTCCTCGAGACCAAGGTCTGGATCAGCGACTACGGATACGACGAGACGTTGCACGCATTCGAGAAGAGCGCCCGAAAGCTCAGCGTCGACCGGATCGACCTGCTGATCTTGCACCAGGCGCTGCCGTCAGCGTTTGACCGAACCCTGGAGGCCTACCGTGCCCTCGAGACCCTCCTGGCCGAAGGCAAGGTCCGCGCGATCGGGGTCAGCAACTTCATGGTCGAGCACCTCACGAGGCTCCTCGAACGCGCGAGCGTAGTGCCAGCGGTAAACCAGATCGAGGTCCACCCCTACTTCCAGCAGCGAGACGTGCAGGACTTCTGCGCCGAGCACGGCATCCTCACGCAGGCTTGGTCACCGATTGGCGGAATCACCTTCTACCGCGACGGCAGCCATGGCAGCACCCTCGACGACCCCGTGGTCGGAGGGATCGCCAGCGCCAACGGCAAGACTTCGGCCCAGGTGATGCTGCGCTGGGGTCTGCAGCACGGCCGCTCGGTCATTCCCAAGTCCACCAAGCCAAGCCGCATCGAAGAGAACATCAACGTGTTCGACTTCGAGCTGTCCGCCGACGATATGGCAGCGATCGACGCCCTGGACACCGGCCGTCGCGGCGGCCCCGAGCCCGACGCGATCACGTTGGAAGCGTTCGGCCGCGAGATCCCGGAGGCCTGAGAGCCCTCGCCTACCCCGGGGCACCCCGGATAACCGTCATTTCGATGGCCGGTGTGGCGTGTTCGTCGCAATCAGCAATGCGGAAGTCCCTGTGACCTGGGTGTCCGCACAGTGAACGGGCTAACCAACCTCAATCACCTGACCCTCGCGGGCCAGCCCCGGTGATCCGTCGCCACCGAGTTGCGCCCACCGTTCGGCGACCTGTTCGCCGATCTCCTCCAGGCGAGCGTCGTCGTGGTCAGGGTCGTGGTGAGTCAGCATCAGCTGGCCACAGCGCGAGCGAAGCGCGAAGGTCAACGCGTCGGACACCCGCGAGTGCCCCCACCCGCGTCGCGCGCCGTACTCGACGTCGTCGTACTGGCAGTCGTGAATCAGCAGCGACGCGTCTTTGGCGAGCGCGTACCCGGAGATCCAGTCAGGCTCCGCCGAGCCCAGATCCTCTCCCAACCCGGGCTCGTGATCTGGTAGGTAGCAGACACTCGAGGTCTCGGCGGTGATGCAATACCCCAGCGTCGGCCCGCGGTGAGCCACGAGCGCGGCCTTGACTTGCAGGTCACCAATCCTCCACGGCGACCGCAACGCATCCTCGAACCTGACGCGCGCCGGAAGGTCTCGAATCTCGAGCGGAGACAGCGGCTGTGAGAGGTAGCGGCCCAGACGCTCACGAAGCGGACGGTGCTCGCTCGTCGGACCCCAGATCGTCACCTCCGTGCCGGGATCGAACAGGGGAGCGAAGAACATCAGCCCTTGGATGTGGTCGAGATGGAGGTGTGTCAGGAGGATGTGGACGCTTCGAGAACGCCCTGCGAGCGCGAGGCCCAGGCCCCTGATCCCGGTCCCGGCATCGAGGATCACCTGCGATCCGTCGCCGGCTGTGATCTGCACGCACGACGTGTTCCCGCCAAAGCCGGCCGCCGCCGGTCCGGTCACCGGTACGGACCCGCGGACGCCCCAGAAGGTCACACGCACCGGATCACTCGCCGCCCAATGTCCAAAACATGACCATCGCACCATGCAACCCAACTGATCCCACCAGCGGTAGCGCGACGACCTCTACCTCGACCAGTCCCGAGCCGCCACGAATGTGGAATTGGCCCGCTCCCGGCCGTCCGTCGCGAAACGCCCGCGTCACCGGAAGCTCGCCGGTCGGAAGATGCTGCCCTGCCTCGTCGAAAGGGCCGACCTCGCCCCGCCACCTCGCCAGTGGGATCGCGCCCGTTTCCTCGAACAGGCCGCCGAAGAATTCTGCCGCGGCGTCGTTGAAGAAGACGATCGCCCCCTCGACGTCGATCAACACGGTGGCCAACGAGATCAGCGAAACGAGGTTGCGCGCGAGGATCAGCTCGAGCGGCTGCCCGGCGACCTCAGCCGGCGGCGGACGCTTGTCGCCTTCAGCCATCGTCACCCTCGTCCGATCTCAGACCCGGTCCGTGCGCACCCACACCTGCAGACACTAACCGAGCGCAGCCGGCGAATCATTCGCGCGCGGACGACCTCGCCGAAGGAAGCTGCCACCTCAGGAGGTTCCCGGGCTGGACCCCGCCCGCTCGGTGGCCCTCGTCATAGGTCATCATGATCATGCCGTCGTCGCCGAACGCGGGGACGCCTCTTCTGCGGTAGCCCGTGCGCACGGAACTCGTCGAATTGCGCGTCGCGCTCGTTGACCGGCTTGCAGGTGGCTTCGCTCGCGAGGAACCGACGGCGGCGTCGCACATCGCTCGTCGCCTTCGTCTCGTTTCCGGATGGCGTGGTCACGGGGCGTCGTATCCCGATCGCGATCGACGTGTGGGATGCTGCGCGCTGGGATCGATCTGCGGCACGATGGCACCAATGCCGGCCATGCGGCAGCGCGGTGCTGTAACCAAGCGAAGCGAGGATCTGATGGCGACCATCACTGAGCACGAAGAGCGCCAGGTTAAAAGGGCGAACACATCGGGACGCCGGCCGGTCGTGTTCATTCACGGGTTGTGGCTGCTTCCGAGCAGTTGGGATCGCTGGGCCGCCATCTTTCGGAAGGCGGGCTACACGACGCTCACACCCGGGTGGCCGGACGACCCCGAGACCGTGCAGGACGCGAAGGCTCACCCCGAGGTTTTTGCCCATAAGACGGTCAAGCAGGTGGCCGATCATTTTGCCGATCTGATCGCGCAGCTGAACGACAAGCCGGCGGTGATCGGACACTCGTTCGGCGGGTTGGTTACGCAGATCATCGCGGGACGCGGGCTCGCTGCAGCGTCAGTCGCGATCGATCCCGCGCCCTTTCGAGGCGTGCTGCCGTTGCCGATCTCGTCGCTCAAATCAGCCTCGCCGGTGCTCGGCAAGCCGGCCAATCGCAACCGCGCGGTACCGCTGACCTACGAGCAGTTTCGGTTTGCCTTCGCCAACGCAGTGGAGGAGGACGAGGCCAAGACGCTGTATGAAACCTTCGCCGTGCCGGCCTCGGGCAAGCCGCTGTTCCAGGCGGCGAGCGCGAACCTCAACCCGTGGACCGAGGCCAAGGTCGACACCAAGAACCCCGACCGCGGGCCGCTTCTGATCATTGACGGCGAGAAGGACAATACCGTGCCGTGGGCGATCGCCAACGCCTCGTTCAAGCGCCAGCAACGCAATGAAGGCGTGACCGAGATCGTCAAGATCCCCAACCGGGGCCACTCGCTCACGATTGACGGCGGCTGGCGAGAAGTCGCCGACGTCGCCCTGGAGTTCGTGCAGCGATTCGTCAAGCCCTGACCAAGCGCTGACGCTGCCGCTGCGTTATGTGGCGCCGGGTTACGTCGTGCCGACTCGAGTCTCGCGTCCTTTCCACTCGCGCTCGCGCAGGGCGAATTTCTGGACCTTGCCGGTGGAGGTTTTCGGCAGCGGTCCGAACTGGACTGCGTCGGGGCACTTGTAGTGGGCGAGGCGCTCGCGACAGAACCTGATGATCTCGTCGCCGCTTGCGGTGGCCCCGCCGTTGAGTGTGACGAACGCCTTTGGACGCTCTCCCCAGCGCTGGTGAGGAATCCCGATCACCGCGCACTCGAGCACAGCCGGATGAGCGCATATGGTCTGCTCGACCTCAATGCTCGAGATGTTCTCGCCGCCGGAGATGATGATGTCCTTACTTCGGTCGCGCAGCTCAATGTTGCCGTCGGGGTGCCACACGGCCAGATCACCGGAGTGAAACCAGCCGCCGCCAAACGCCTTCTCGGTGGCCCCCTTGTCTGCGAAATAGCCGCTCATCACGTTATTGCCTCGCATGACCACCTCCCCCATCGTCTCCGCATCCCGGGGGACGTCGCGCATGTCAGGGTCGACGACCCGAATAAGGTCGGCAGACGGGTAGGCCTGGCCCTGGCGCGCGAGCAGCGTGGCCCGCTGCTCGACCGGCAGCTCCTTCCATCCGTCCTGAGTCGGAGACACCGTAATCGGGCCGTAAGTCTCGGTGAGCCCGTAGACGTGCACGATCTGGAAGTTGAGCTCGGCCATGCGAGCAAGCAGCGTCGGCGACGGTGGCGATGCGGCAACCATCGCCGTCACTTGCTGCTCCAAGCGGTGCGCCTTGGGATGGTTGATGACCATCAGGTGAACCGTGGGCGCGCCGTTGTAGTGCGTGACCCCCTCGTCGTCGATCAGCTGCCAGACGACTTCTGGATCGACGGCGCGCAGCGCCACATGCGTTGCCGCGACCGCCGTTACCGCCCACGGGAAGCACCAGCCGTTGCAGTGAAACATCGGCAGCGTCCACAGGTACACCGACTCGGGGCTCAGCCCGGCGACGATCACCTCGCTCAGCGCATTTAGATATGCGCCGCGGTACGTGTACTGAACCCCCTTCGGCTGCCCGGTCGTGCCCGACGTGTAGTTGATCGAGATCGTCTCCTCCTCGTCCTCGAGCCAGCTGTCGGGCATCTCGCCCGATGCGGCGGCCAGGAACTGCTCATACGGACTTTCCGCATCATCACGGTCACAGCAGATCACGGTGACCTCGGACAGCGCCAGCGGGGCGACCAGCGGCTCGAGCTCGGCGTCGAGCAGCAGGACGCGGGCGCCGCTGTGCTCAAGGATGTACCCAACCTCCGGGCTCGCCAGCCGATTGTTGATCGCCACGAGGACCCCGCCCGCCGCCGGAACCCCGAAATGCGCCTCGAGCATCGGCGAGGAGTTGAACAGCAGAGTGGCCACCCGGTCTCCCTTGCGCAAACCCGCCGACCTCAGGGCATTTGCCAGCCGCCATGAACGCTCCGCCAGCTGACCATACGAATAGCGGCGATCTCCATCCACCACCGCGTCGTGCTCGGGATACACGTATGCAGCCCTCCGGAGGAATTCAATCGGGTTCAGCTCCGTGCGAAACACCTTGCGCGGCACGGCACTGGGCTCGGACCCACCTTCGCTCGAAATCAGCGCGTCGGTCATGGCCTTCCTCCTCCATTCGAATGTCATCCGCAAACCGAGCGGCATCGCGCTCTAAGGCCGATTATCTCGACTCGACGGGGGCCAGCCAAGTGCAGCCGGCCCGCCGGGTTGTGTTACGGCAGCGCGGTTCGGGTGAGCCGCTCTTGGGCGGAGAGGACAGTCCGATCGAGACTGCCCCGGGGGCGACGATCCAGAAGCGCGGGCTCGGTAGCGGAAACCTCTGTTTGCCCCATCGCTGGCTTGCCAGGACGGATGGTTTCTCGTGCAGCCTTTTGTCTATAGCCCGTTGAGCAGGCCGCGCAGCGTTTCGGTGTAGGCGTCCAGGGCCGCGCGCCCCCGGTGGGTCAGCGCCATCGAGGTTCGCGAGGCAGGCCCGTTGCCGGTCTTCTCGGTGGTGAGGTAGCCGGCGTCCTCGAGCTTGCGCAGGTGCGTGATCAGGTTGCCCGGGGTCAGCCCGATCATGTCCCCTAGGCGAGTGAAGGAGAGCGCGTCGCCGTCCGGCAGCGCGGCGAGCGTCGCAACGATCTGGAGCCGCGCCGGAGCGTGGATCAGCGGGTCGAGTGTGTCGGCCGTCATGCGCTCGCAGAAGCGCGACGCACCCATGCCTGAGCGGCGGCGTATCCGAGGACCACGGCGCAGCAGCCAATGCCGTCGCTCAGCCATACCCCGCGTGGTCCCGCGAACGCGCTTCCGGTGGCGACCAGAACGATCGCAATGCCGGCGCCGAACCCCGGCCACTCGTCCCGGGACGCCGCGATCGCGGCCCCGAGGGCGCCAAGCGCGATCAGCTGCGCCGTCGGCGGGTAGATCCCGTACACGATCGCCGGGCTCACCCCGTCGTGCTTGAGCACCCCCTGGAGCACGGACACGCCCACTAGTGCCGTCACCAGCGCCGCTCCGTAGGCGCGCTGCTGCCGGATCGAGCGCCCGCTGAGACCGGCGGTGGCGCGTCGCCTGAATGTGACGACCACGACGATCCAGCACACCAGGATGCCGTACATGACCAGTAGCCCCACCGCGGTCGGGCCTTTGTAGGGATGCTGTCCACGGACCGACAGCCACACGGCGCCGAACGCCGCGAGCACGACCGCTGCCCCAAGCAGAGACAGCAGCGGCGAGCTCAAGTCAAACTTGCGCTGCGCTTCGCGCCTGGTCTGCTCCAGCAGCCTCGCCGCTCCACGGGGATCCAGTCCGCCCTCGTCCCCATACGTCTCGGCCTTGCCCATGTCGGACGTCCCGTTCATCGCTCGCTCCTTCGCAGTCTTTGTGCCGCAAACCTTACAGCGCTTTGCGGCACAAAGTCAAGGGCGCTGCAGGCAAGCGAGTGTGTGAAGGTCTGGCCACCGGGCGGAGGTGTCCGCTGACAGCCGCCGGTCAGGCGCCGCCAAGCGCGCGCCAGATCTCGGCTGTGGCGTCGACGTCGTAGGACACCTTGCCAAGGAACAGCCGGCGCCCGAGCGTGAGGCGCGTTCCCGGCCACGTGTGCCCCGCCCCGTCGCAGACCCACAGCGTCACCGCGCCCGGATCGCCCCGAGGTCCGTACGAGAGTCGGGTGACCGAGGGCGTGAACTCGGTGCGCTCGGGGTCGGCGGAGTGGCCGTTGGCCCGGGCCCAGGCGGATGCCGC